>CACZPI010000075.1 GCA_902783005.1 uncultured Ruminococcus sp.
GATCAGCTCATCAGAGGTGAACTCCTTGCCGGACTTCGGCTGCTTGTAGAAGCCCTTGCCCTTTTCGCTCTTCCACTCAGAGGAAGCAGCGTCCATAGCGATCATGAAGTCCTTGCCCGGCTCGAAGCCTGCAACCTTGATAGCCTCGAGAATCTTCTCGATGGCATCCTCGTCGCTCTTGAGCTTGTTCGGAGCAAAGCCGCCCTCGTCACCAACAGCGGTAACGTCGTCCATCTTCTTGATCAGAGCCTTGAGGTTGTGGAACACCTCTGCGCACCATCTGAGACCTTCCTTGAAGGTAGGAGCGCCGACCGGCATGATCATGAATTCCTGGGTATCAACAGCGCTGTCAGCGTGAGCACCGCCGTTGAGAATATTCATCATCGGAACCGGGAGCTTGGTGCCCTGAACGCCGCCGAGGAAACGATACAGCGGGATATTCAGTGCAGTAGCAGCTGCGCGTGCAGTTGCAATGGACACAGCCAGGATAGCGTTAGCGCCGAGCTTGGACTTGTCCTTGGTGCCGTCAGCAGCGATCATTGCGCCGTCAACAGCGTAGATATCGGATGCATCCAGGCCAACGATAGCGTCCTTGATAGCGGTGTTGATGTTCTCAACAGCCTTCTGAACGCCCTTGCCGAGGTAGCGGGACTTGTCACCGTCACGGAGCTCGAGAGCCTCGAACTCACCGGTGGATGCACCGGACGGAGCAGTACCTCTTGCAACGGTTCCGTCCTCGAGAGTGATCTCTGCCTCAACGGTAGGATTGCCTCTGGAATCGAGGATTTCGCGGCCATACACATTTACGATTTTCAGTTTGCTCATGGGTATAACTTCCTTTCTGTGCAGTACATGACAGACTGGATGCCTGTCCGTATCTGCGGTATGATAGGGTTATTTGCTAACCTCATTCATTATACCATATTGTAATTCTTTTGTCAATATCTTCATAGATTTTTTACAGCAGAGCATGTCCCGGGATTGTCCCGCCCGGAGCTGTTACAGAGCATTCCATTCAGGATCATCTGTGAATTTGATCTCAATTGCCGCCAAGATCTTCCAGCACACTTGACAAATGCGACAAAATCGTGTATAATTATGTTAAATATTGCGTAAACGATTTGAATGATCCGATTCCGAGTATCCCAAGTATACAAGAGGAGATCAAGTATGAAACAGTTTCAGCTCGCCTACCACGACATTCCCACATTGCAGCGGGAGCTGCAAAAGATCCGGCTCTGGAAAAAGTCTGCCGTGCATTCACACACCGTATTCCAGATCCTGGCAGAACATCCCAGACGCGAGGTCGTCGATTCCATCTGTTCGCAGATCCGTCGGTCGATGCCGGATGCGCTGTATTTCGGCTGTTCTACAAGCGGGAGCATTATGAACGGTGCCATTGCACCCGATGAGATCGTTATTATCTGCAACATCTTTGAATACCCCTCCACCAAAACCATGCTGCTCCAGTATACGCTGACCAGTGAGACGGCCGCGGATGTTACCGCTTCCCTGCTGGAGGTACTGCAGGACAATCCGTGGGTCAAGTGTGTCGAATTCTTTACAACGATACGCGGCATGTCGATGACCGAATTCTGCGACGGTCTTGGAAAGGCAAGACCGGACATCCGTATTTTCGGCGGCGGTGCCTACAACTACGAACCTGACGGAAATGCCTGTGTATTCTCCTCGGTCGGTGAATGGAACGAGAACAGCGTCGTATTCTGGCTGATCGGCGGTGAGGATTTCCATGTGGAGCTGACGCATATCACCGGCTGGAAGCCGCTTGGCAAGGTATTTCATGTCACACGCTCGGAAGGCAGCCGGCTGATCGAGCTCGATCATATGCCGGCCTATGCGGTCTACTACAAATACCTCAATATCCGGAACGATTCCCACTTCTTCACGAATACACTGGAATTTCCATTCTTCTACGAGCACAACGGCATCAATATCCTGCGTGCGCCGGTCTCCAGTGAGCCGGACGGATCCCTCATCATGACCTCAGATATGGAGGAAAATGTACAGGCAAGGCTTGCCTACGGTGACCCGCAGACGATTTTGGAAAGTGTACGCAATGAAGGCCGCATCATCCGGGATTTTGCCCCGGAATTGATCTGGGTGTTCTCCTGTGCAGCACGCCGTACCTTCTGGGGCGACTCCGAGGTATCCAAGGAAACTGAGCCTTTCCAAGCCATGGCGCCGACCTCCGGCTTTTATACCTCCAGCGAATTTCTGCGCACAAACGGCTATGTCAACCAGCATAATGTCACGCTGGTCGTGGCAGGTATGCGTGAGGGTGATCCCGTTGCCGTCGATAAAACCGAAATGGAGATCGACGAGAGTGTCTTCACCGGCAAGGTTTCGCTCATCAACCGCCTTGCCTCCTATATCAATGCCGCGGTGCGGGATCTGGAATCCGCCGCGATCAGGGACGGCATGACGCATCTGTATAACCGCGCAGAGATCCAGCGGCGAATTGCAGAACGCCTTGCCTCCGGAAAGCCTCTGTCCCTGATTATGATGGACATTGACAATTTCAAATCCGTTAATGATACCTTCGGCCATCAGGAGGGCGACAATGTCATTATCGGATTGACGGAGCTGCTGCATTCCGGAATCCCCGAGCACAATCCCGATGCCTCTGCCGGCAGATGGGGCGGTGAGGAATTCATGCTGCTGATGCCTTATGAGCTCGAATATGCGCAGCGCGCTGCTGCAAGGATCTGCAAGGATTTTTCAGAGCTGCAATTCCCGAAGGCAGGCGGTCAGACACTCAGCCTCGGTGTGACACAGGCTGATCCCGAGGAACCGCTTGACGACCTTCTCATCCGGGTGGACAAGGCGCTTTACGAAGCGAAGCAAACCGGCAAGAACCGCTGCGTCATCTATCCGGCACCCCAAAAATAAAACACGAAGCCTCTTCGGATCCGTTCCGAAGAGGCTTGCTCATTTTTAGGGGGGTTGGGGCTTACAGCACATCAATATCCATGGTAATGCGGAATGTCCAGTCCGGATAGGCTTCCCGGATATCCTGGGTGATATGGGCATACAGATCATCACGATCCTCATACCCGTAGTCAATGATAATGTCAAAGGCAGCCGTCTTCTTTTCCGTATCTGCGTAAAAACCGTGCATCTGCAGCACATTGCCGTGCTCCATCACAATGCGGGTGACTGCTGTGCGCATTTCCTTGACAGTGTCGTTCTTGGTATTGTATGCATAAATGCCGATTCCGGTCAGCAGAACACCGTGCTTCAGAAATACCTGATCGGCAATGCGGCGCTCCATCTGGTCAATGGATTCCGCATCCAGCGTATCCGGAACCTCTACATGGACGGAACCAATGATCCGGTCAGGGCCGTAGCTGTGCAGGATCAGGTCAAATACCCCCTGTACATCCGGATCCTCATGGATCGTCTTGCGGATCTCGCTGAGAAATTCCGGCTCCATGCGCTTGCCGAGAATATCGTCAAGCGTTTCGGCCAGCATCTCCACACCGGCCTTAATGATGACAAGGGAGATCACAACACCCACGACCGCTTCAAGCTGCACGCCGACAAGCAGGTACAGAATTGCACATGCCAGCGTCGCCACCGACAGCACTGCATCAAAGGAGGCATCGGATCCGGAAGCGATCAGCGCCGAGGAATGCACACGTTCTCCGACGGATTTCACATAGCGTCCGAGAATCAGCTTGACAATGACGGCCGCACCGACCACGATCAGCGTCACAATGCTGTAATCCGGCGTCTCCGGCTCAAAGAGCTTGCGCACCGATTCCACGCCGGCGGTAATACCGGCATAGAGAACGATGGCGGCAACTACCATTGCGGAGAGATATTCGATCCGGCCGTAGCCGAGCGGATGCTTTTTATCCGGGCGCTTCCCTGCCAGCTTCGTACCGACGATCGTAATGACCGAGGAAAGCGCGTCGCTGAGATTATTGACGGCATCAAGCACGATCGCGATGGAATGCGAAAGCAAGCCGACTGCTGCCTTGAATGCCGCCAGGAACAGATTTGCAAAGATGCCGATGATGCTGGTCCGGATGATCATTTTCTCGCGGGATGCGGGAGTGGTTTCCTGTTGCTGATTCATAAAAAGAGCCTCTTTTCAATGATAATCTGATTTGCATAACACAAAGCAAACATGCCCGCAAATCATACTGCGCCCCCTGCATCAGCAGCGGGCGCAGAAGTTGGCCAAATTACATCTGTGCATTGAACAGACTGCCGAGCTTGTAAACAACATCCTCGGAATCCGCATTGATGGTCGCGGCTTCATTGATCGCGGAGAGCTGGCCGAGTTCATCGAGATTCGCATTGTAGCCGATGGTGTAGACCGGAATGCTCAGGGACTTGACAATCCCGTCGATTTTATTCAGATTGCATCCGACATTCTGGTCGCCGTCACTGAGGACGAACAGCATGAGCTTCGCATCCGGAATATCTGCCTTGGCCTCCTGGAGCATCTTGATGCCCTGCAATACTGCATCATAGGTGGCCGTCGCACCGCCGGAGGACAGATCCTGTACCGCGCCGGTGAAGTAGGAACGCTGATCCAGGTCAAACTTTCTGATCGGCAGGTTGACATATACATCCGAATCATAGGATACCAGGCCGATATAATTCTCGCTGCTGATGTACTGGGATGCGCTGACCAGCGAGGTTTTGAGCTGATTCAGGGGCATGCCGGCCATACTGCCGGAAATATCTGCGACGAATACTGCAACGACCGGACGGCCGTTATCCTTCTCCTGCTTCCAGAGCTGCTGGGCGCTCAGGAGGGTCACTGCATCGAAATCCGGTTCCGTGGGCTTGTAATCATTATTCTGGTTGAAGCCGTAGCGGGTGGCAGCCTTCTGCTGGTCATCGCTCAGGCAGAATTCCGTGAAGGCACGCAGCACCTCTTCCTTCTCGCTGCCGATGTTGCCGACCTCATACAGCGGATTGTCATGGCGGGCACCGAACGGGAAGAACTTGTACTTGCTCTGGAGGGTGGAATCATTCTGGTAGGTCTGGAGCTCCATAATGCAGGCATTAAGCGAACCGCTCGACATGGCCGAACGCATCTGCTGCGTCGTATAGCAGACAAACGGTACATTGGACTGGAATTTCTGAAATTCCGAGGTCGCCTGAACGCTCAGCGGATCTGCATTGTCAAAGGAATAGAGCGACGATACCAGGAAATTCAGACCGGTGGAGCTGGTATACGGATAAGTATAGCCCATGGAAACCTTGCCGTCCTGGGTGGCGCGGGTCACGGTCTCAATGGTAATGCTGCCGTAATCGGCCGTCAGTGTCTTGACCATATCGCCCGAAAGCAGGATGCCAGCAACATTGCCGACAAGCCGGTCGGTGCCGTTCTCCGTGGAAAGCTCAGCGCCGCTGGCCTCTGCCATGGTGCCCCACATGGAATTGGAGGGGGTGTATGCATCCGGGGCATACTTGCCGGAAACGATGTAATCCGAAGCCATACCGGAGGAGAGATTGCGGATGGATACCGACATGCTCTTGCCGGATTCTGTCCGCTCATGCATGGCATTGAACTGCTTGGCAGCTTCATTGAGCCAGCCGTCCGTGCCGGTGCCGGACTTCTCCGGGGAAGCAAAGATCTCGATATTGACCTGACCGTCACCGGTCACCGTCAGCGGATAGGATTCAATATCCGGAAGAGAGCTGGCAAGGGAGGTGCCGCTGAAATCCACCGTGGCCTTGCGTGCCTCTACCTCTGTGACATTGACATTGCGCAGCAGCTTGTTCATCTGCGTAACGGCTTCCTCCTCGGAAATCTCGTAGGAGGTCTTGCCAAGATTATTGGTCAGCATTACGCCGCCGACAATCGCACCTGCGACCAGGACGCCGATGATCGCCAGTGTTTTTACAGAACTGTTCTCTGCCATGATGATGACTCCTTTCGTGTCAATCCTCCCCGCCCTGCTGCATCAGCTCCTGCCGCGGGGCAGAAGAGTCGTTGCGCAGTTCGCGGAGTGCTTCGGTGATGTTTTCCAGATTGAGATTTTCCAGATCACGGGAATCTCCGATCTGGGAGATCTCAATGATCAGGTTATCATATTGTGACAAAAGCTGCTTGTTCTGTCCGAGTACATGGTGGATGAATTCCGTATGCACCGGCAGCATGCCGTGATCCTCCGGATCAAGAATGGTCATGCGGTTGAGCAGGCGCTTCATATTGGCAAACAGGCAACCCTGTACGTCATCACTGACAGACATGAAGGGGCTGTCGCCGTCCTGCGACTGGCCTGCAAGCAGCGCCTTGAGTGCGGTCTGCTTCTGGTAGAACAGATCAAGCTGCCGGATCGCCTGCTCCAGCTCGGAATTGAAGGGGTTATTCTTCCCGATCCAGTTCTCCAGGGCATCACGGTAATCCTGTACATCACGCAGCTTATCGAGACGAACAATCCGCCGCTTTCCCGTCAGCTTCATGATCCCGTAATTCACGCCGACAAATACGGCCAGGCTGATCACCAGTCCGATTCCGGCCGCCGCAGGTCTGGCGCCCAGATTCCCGATACCGCGGGAATACAGCATGATCTCTGCAATGACGAAAAGAACATTGAAGATCCCCATTGCCACGAGAGTCTCTTTTTTCAACAGCCACACCTCCCACTGAAATTCTCTATTCATTATAGCACAACCGGATCCAAAAGTCAATATTTCCGGTATGATTCCGAAAAACAGTCTCGTTGACATTCCGTGACCAGTGTGCTATACTGTATTCTGAGGTGATAAAGTTGGATTACGAGACGATTGACCGGAAATACCCGTGTCATGCACCGCTTGGTGCGCTGTGGAGCAGGACGCGGACGGTATTCCGCATCTGGGCACCGTGTGCAGAGTCGGTGTGGGTGCAGCTTTATGATGCAGATGATGCGGATGCGCCCTTTGTCGTGCTGCCCATGCGCAAAAGCTGCGGCGTCTGGGAGGCGGCTGCGAATGGAGATCTTCATGGAATATACTACACCTACCGGATCCGGACAGACGGTGTGGAACAGGAAACGCCGGATCTATTTGCCATGGCCTGCGGTGTCAACGGGCAGCGCAGCATGGTCGTGCAGCTCTCCCGCACAGATCCCGAAGGATGGGAAGAGAGCCGGCCTGTACGTCTGGACAGCCCTGCGGATGCCGTGATCTGTGAGGTGCATGTCCGCGATTTTTCGGCGGATGCATCCGGCGGATTCCGGAATCGTGGGAAATATCTGGCATTTACCGAGGAGCATGTGACCAATTCCGCTGGCGATCAGATCGGTCTGGCTTACCTCGAATCGCTTGGCGTCACACATATTCATCTGCTTCCGGTGATGGATTTTGCTTCCGTGGATGAATCGGATGCACAGGCGGGCTTCAACTGGGGCTATGATCCGGTGCAGTATTTCACGCCGGAGGGCTCGTATGCAACCGATGCCGGAAACGGCACTGTCCGCATCCGTGAGCTGAAATCGCTCATTCTGGCTGCGCACCGGCATCATATCGGCGTGATCCTCGATGTAGTCTACAATCACACCTATGCCCTGGAGGAATCTCCCTTCAGCCGGACGTTTCCGGGGTATTTCTACCGGCATGACGGGAACGGATACGCCAACGGCTCCGGATGCGGGAATGAGATCGCTTCGGAACGGATAATGATGCGCCGGATCATTGTGGAGAGTCTGTGCAGATGGGCGCAGGAATACAAGCTCGACGGCTTCCGGTTCGACCTGATGGGGCTTTTGGATATGGAAACCTTACAAATCGCACAGCGCCGTCTTCGGCAGATCAATCCGGAGATGCTCCTTTACGGAGAAGGATGGACAGGCGGGGTTTCTCCCCTTCCGGAAACACAGCGTGCCGTGAAGCAGAATGCACGACTTCTGCCCGGATTTGCATTTTTCTCCGACGATTTCCGGGACAGCGTCAAGGGCAATGTCTTCATTGACACCGCACAGGGCTACGTCAACGGGAATCCCGCAGAACGCGATCACATCAAAAAAGCGCTCTGCGGCGGGGTCAGCCATCCTGACGCCGGTATTCCTCCGGAGGAATGCTGGACAGATACACCCCTGCAATCGGTCAATTATGTAGAGGCGCACGACAATCTGACATTCCGCGACAAGCTGTTTCTCTCCATGCCGGGCGCCGCAGAGGAACGCCTGCTGCTCGCAGATAAAATGGGAGCCGCGCTGGTCTTCTTCTCACAGGGAATCCCCTTCTTTCAGGCCGGGCAGGAATGGTTCCGCTCCAAGCCGCTTCCGGACGGCACCTTCGATCACAACAGCTACCGCTCCCCGGACAGTGTGAATGCATTGCGCTGGGATCAGGTCACCCGGTACCGCGAGCTTGTGAACTATTACCGCGGATGTATCGCGATCCGGAGGAAATTCCCGGAATTCCGTCTGCGGGATGCCGAAGCCGTCCGCAGACTTGTCCGCTTTGCAGAGCTTGATAACGGCGCCTTATGTGTGGAAATCGGCCGTTTCCGGCTGTTTCTCAATCCCGGAGATCAGGAATTGCAGGTTTCTCTGCAAGGTGAGGTCTATGCAGACGGGGAACGCGCCTGTGATGCTCCGCTGTATCAGGCAGAGGGTGAAGCCTGCATTGCGCCCGGTTCCCTGCTGCTGATCCGGGCAGAGGATGCTGCATTCTAAAGAGCAAAGCTCCTTCCCGGCCGGAAGGAGCTTTCGGTTTACGCGGCTCTTTGCTGCATCCTGTCCGCCTGCCCTGCTGCTGCACACAGGCATGCTGCAAACATGCCGACGGTACCGCCGAAGATACACCCTAATATAAAGCTCAGCATTCCATCGCCTCCTATGATATTTTATGCTATTCTTCCCGCTTTGTCCCGCATTTATGCCAAAATGGAAAACGCGCAAAGTTTTCACCGGTTTTTCACAGTTTTTTCACCAACGCGCTTCTGAACTGTGATACAATACCCACATAGAATGTGAAGGGAGCGTGTACTATGCTGCAAATCCGGGATATTCATAAGGAATATGTCACCGGCGATCTGGTGCAGACGGCGCTTGACGGTGTTTCATTGAATTTTCGTGACAGCGAATTCGTTGCCATTCTCGGCCCGTCCGGCTCCGGTAAAACAACGCTGCTGAATATCATCGGCGGTCTGGATCGCTATGACAGCGGCGATCTTATTATCAACGGCATTTCTACCAAGCGGTATAAGGACAAGGACTGGGATTCCTACCGGAACCATACGATCGGTTTCGTATTCCAGAGCTATAATCTGATCCCCCATCAGACAGTGCTGGCCAATGTTGAGCTTGCACTGACGATCTCCGGCATCTCCCGCAGTGAGCGGCGCAGACGCGCAGAAGAAGCACTGACAAAAGTCGGGCTTGGTGAGCAGCTCCACAAAAAACCGAATCAGATGTCCGGCGGTCAGATGCAGCGCGTCGCCATTGCGCGTGCGCTTGTCAATGATCCGGATATTCTGCTGGCAGATGAGCCGACCGGTGCGCTGGATTCGGATACCAGCGTTCAGGTCATGGATATGCTGGCCGAGGTCGCCAAGGATCGTCTGGTCGTCATGGTCACGCATAATCCGGAGCTTGCCGAGCAGTATGCCTCCCGTATCGTGCGTGTCAAGGATGGACGGATCCTGAGTGATTCCGATCCGTATGAGGTCAGCGAGAAGGAGAGCCGCGGTGCCGTTCACCGCAATATGGGACGCTCTTCCATGAGCATCGGTACCGCACTGGGGCTGAGCTTCAACAATCTGCTGACCAAGAAAGGCAGAACCCTTGTCACAGCATTTGCCGGCTCAATCGGTATCATCGGCATTGCCCTCATCCTATCACTTTCCAACGGTGTCAATACCTATATCGACAACATCCAGAAGGACGCCATGGAATCGTACCCCATTGAGATCGATCAGCAGGCCTTTGACCTGACAGGATTCATGGAAAGCGCAAGAAATGCCCGGGACGGTGCGATGACGGAGCATGATACGGATGCGATCTATGCCGACAACAGCACCATTGAAATGCAGAGCTTTCTGCGCACCTCCGACAATAACCTTTCCGCATTCCGGGATTATCTGGAATCAGACGGCTGTGAGCTGAAAAATTACGTCGGCGACAACGGCATTGTCTACACCTATGATACGGAATTCGGGCTTTACACCTACGATCCGGAGGACGTTTTCGTCAATACAGACGGCAGTGATCTGTCAGGCGGCATTGCGGCACAGGGAATGGCGCTGATGATGGGACGCGGTACCCTCGGCAATACCGAACAAATGCTGGCAGGTACAGACGCCGACATGGTCAGTGATACCATCCGGGATAATTACGACCTGCTCTACGGACGCTATCCGCAGGCCTATGATGAAGCCGTCCTGGTGCTCAACTGGAACAACACGCTTTCGGTGACGACTCTCTATCAGCTCGGCATCCTGCCTGCTTCGGAATATGATGCCATCCAGACATTGCTCGACCAGAATGAGGATGTGTCTCTGAAAAATCAGAAATTCAGCTATGCGGATGTGTGCAGCAAGACCTTTTATATTATTCCGCAGTGTGACCGGTACGAAAAGAACGAGGACGGCACCTTCTCGGATATCAGCCAGAACAAATCAAAGCTCGAAGCGCTGGCCAAGGATGCTGTACAGCTCAAGATCACCGGTGTCATAAAGCCGAATGCCGACACCGATACCCTGTTCATTACCAAGCCGATCGCCTACACACAGGCTCTCACGGACTGGCTGATCGATTATACGGAAAGCAGCGAGGTCGTCCGTGCCCAGAAGCAAAAGCCGGATTTCAACATTCTGACCGGACTTGATTTCCAGACCTCCGACAGATCGCAGAAGATCAGCAGCGCCAAGCAATACATCAGCAATCTGGAAATTCCCGAAAAGGCTGCGCTTTACCAGACACTTCTCATGACCGGAAAGATCGACCCCAAGGAAGAGGATCCGACAGAAGCCAGCGGCTCCGCAGAGGTCGAGGACAACGGCTTCACACCGCTTGCTGCCAGACAGCAGGGGCGGATCAAACGGCTGGCAGCCGTAACGCTGGAAGCAGACCCCGTGGAAACCCAGCCGACTACCGCGGAAACCACTGTTTCCGATTCCCCGGTCATCAATGTGATGATGGATCTGTCCATCACCACCCTGCCGGAAAAAACAATCTACAATGCCGGTGAGGAGATGGATCTGACTGGCGGTATGATCCATGAGAAAATGATCGTTCTGCATGAGGACGGCACCACGGAAGTCAATGAAGCCGATGTGGAAATGACAGACGAATCCTATACCCTCGATGCTTCTTTGTTCAACAATACCCGCCAGGGCATTTATCCGGTTGCCGTCGTCAAGCACTATACCGACGAAGCCACCGGGCAGGAATACACCGGCAATGCGCTGTTCTATGTGCTGGTGATCGGTTCCGTCCAGGAAACCACAGAGGTCACGGAGACCACGGCACCTACGGAATCGGCACCGATCTTCACCATGCCGACAGACATGACACTTCCGACCGATTTTACCATGCCGACGCTTCCGGAAGGACTGACGCCGGAGGCCATTCAGGAATATCTGCGCGCACTGATCCCGCAGACGGATCCTACTGAATCTCCGATCCAGCCCGGTTCCCTGTTCCCGAATTTCTCCGGCATGTCTGCCGATCAGCTTGCTGCACTGTATGCAGCCATGCAGGGCGGCAGCGGAACCGGTACCGTTACTCCTTCACAGGATCTGGCTGCGCTGTATGCGGCCATGCAGGGTGCGGGCGGCAGCACGGCGCTTCCCGGCAGCTTCTCCATACCGTCTGCAACAGGCGGCGGCTCGCAGGATCTTGCATCGCTGTATGCGGCATTGCAGGGCGGCGGTTCACAGCAGGATCTTGCCAGTATGTATGCTGCCATGCAGGGCGGGAATGCCTCGCAGCAGGATCTTGCCGGCATGTATGCGGCGCTTCAGGGTACCACCGATCCGACAGAACCCGGAACCGGTTCCGGTCAGCAGGATCTTGCTTCGCTCTATGCATCCATGATGGGCGGGAGCGGTGATTTAGATTTCTCCAATCTGTCCCAGGAGGATATGGCCGCTCTGTTCGCAGCCCAGCAGGATGCCATGAATATGACAGCCGAGGATTTTGAAAAATTCTTCTCCATGTCCGGTAAGTCCGAGGCAGAGCTTGCCTCTCTGCTCGACGCCTATATGAAGGATCCTGTCGATGAGGTCATGACCTACATTTACGACAGGTACATTGCCTCCGGATCCTATGAGGAAAACCTGAAAACCTTCGGTGCCGTTGACCGGACTGCTCCCTCCTCCATTGCCATCTATGCAGGCAGCTTTGAAGACAAGGACTCCATCGCGGAATGCATCAAGGCCTACAATGAGGATGCATCCGAGGAGGATCAGATCACCTATACCGATTATACCGCGCTTCTGATGTCCTCCATCACCACGATCATCAACGTGATCTCCTATGTGCTGATCGCATTTGTGGCGGTTTCGCTGATCGTTTCCTCCATCATGATCGGCATTATCACCTATATCTCCGTGCTCGAACGCACCAAGGAAATCGGTATCCTGCGTGCGATTGGTGCATCGAAGCGCAATATTTCGCAGGTATTCAATGCAGAGACATTCATCATCGGTCTATGCTCCGGCATCATCGGCATTGGCGTGACGCTGCTGCTGCTGATCCCCGGAAATCTTGTGATCCACAAGCTGGCAGATTCCAACTCCGTCAGCGCCATCCTGCCGCCGGCGGGTGCGGTGATCCTGGTCATCCTGAGCGTTGTCCTGACACTCATCGGCGGCCTGATCCCCTCCCAGAAGGCTGCAAAGAAGGATCCTGTCACGGCCCTTCGGACAGAATAAGCAAAAGAGCCTGCAATCGCAGGCTCTTACTTTTCTGATTATCTTGCGGCAACGCTCTCACGCAGGATCATCCGGCCGCTGATGATCTGCAGCTTCCGTTCTGCGCGGGGATCTCCGATGCGCCTGCGGATCTGACGGGCACTGGCCTTCGCCATCGCATTCTGATCGACCTCATAGGTCGTGATCTTTGTAGCACTCATCTCCGACAGAATGTAATTATCAAACCCGATCACGGAAATATCCTCCGGTACCCGGACACCGATCGCATCGAGCTTGGTGCAGACGTCATAGGCTGTAATATCGCAGTTGCACACCAGCGCATCCGTTGTCAGTGCAATGTCGGACGGCAGATGCGTGTCCACGATGCTCCCGGATACCCGGTCGGGAATGCTGCTGCCTGCTGTAATGGGCAATCCTGCTTCCGTCAGTGCCCGGCAAAAGCCAAGATACCGGTCGGTGATGCTGCTCGTTTCTCCGACTGTACCGACATATTTCAGTCTGCGGTGTCCCCGGCTGATCAGGTAGCTTGTCATGGTGTACATGCCATAGTATCCGTCCGAAATCACCGTATCACAAGGGAACCACGCCTGGTAGGCATCAAGCATGACAACCGGACGCTGCTGCGCAAAGAGCATCCGGAGGTACTGATCCGCAAAGCCGCCCATGATAATCAGCCCGTCCACCTTATTCTCCTGCAAAAGCCGCGGGAGGCTGGGGGTGGATTCCTCTTCATCCGTCACGACCTCCAGCAGGCAGAAATCGCCCTGTGCTGAGATATGCGTCAGCAGCCTTTCATACAGACTCCAGTAAAAGGACGAGCCGCGTTCGAGATACCTTCCCGGTGTCAGGATGCCGATGGTATAGCTTCCCGCCGAGATCGCCTCCGCACTCGGCTTTGCTGAATATCCGAGCTCATTGGCCGTGCGGACGATCTGCTCCCGCAGTGCATCGCTCACACCGTCCTTGCCGCGAAGCGCCTTGGAAACGGTCACGACACTGACGCCGAGCCGCTGCGCAATATCTGCCATTCTGACTGACTTTGCCATGCGTTTACTCCTTCCGCCATTTCCCCCGCGGGAATGGCTCCGATTTTTGTTACTTATAGTATAACATAGATTTAGGAAGAAGTCAACACAATTTAGCTAAATTTTCGTCGTATTTACTTATACAGAAACAAACAGAGTGCAGCAAAGCCCCGCTGCACTCTGTTCCGGCTGTCACTCAGGCACAGAATTTATCCCGCACCTGCTGCATTTTCTGCTGCTCTGCGCAATCCGGTTGATACCATCCCTTGCCGGACATTTCAGAATAGATCTGTCCCTGCATGCCGAGGGATTCATTCAGCGCACCGCGGAAGCACTGGGTGACTTCCGGGGTCGAGGATTCAATGGAGCCGTGCAGAAACAGATCACAGGCACCCTTCTCAAGATTGAGCAGATTTTCCATCACGTTCTTGTCGTCCATGTTACGCTCCTTTCCGGCTTACAGCAAGCCATAGAGGCTCCGGAAGATCTGACTGTGGCGGTCAGCCATCTGCTGTACACAGCTCCGGAGCTTGGGATCCTGCAGCGTCTGTACGGCTTCGCTGCACTTCTGCTGGAAGAAGGTCTCGTGTCCGAGCGCATCCTCCACATAAAGCAATTCCTTGGATGTCATACTATCACCTCCGCTTTTAGTATGGACGGTCATGCCGGGTTTATACAGCCCGGGGAGCGATTCTTGAAAAATCTTTGTTCAAAATTGCCTTTGCATTTTCCCTTCGTTTCTGGTATACTGATAATAGATCGTGTAGCGAAAGCGTAAATCCGGATTTACGCCATAGCTGCACGTTTTTTTATTTTCAGAAACGGAGTGTTATCTATGCAGACTACCAACAAAATGGCGACCGTTCCGGTACCGAAGCTGATGCTGGGAATGGGAACGCCGATGATCCTGTCCATGATGCTGCAGGCGGTGTACAATATTGTTGACAGCGCCTTCGTATCGAATATGGCTTCGGACGCAGATGAAGCCATGGACGCGCTGACGCTGGTCTTTCCGATGCAAATGCTGATGGTCGCTGTCGGCATCGGTACCGGTGTGGGCATGAATGCGCTGACAGCAAAATGCCTGGGGCAGAAAAACTACGAAAAAGCCGGAAAGACTGCCGGTAACGCCTTTTTCCTTGCCGGGATCATCTATCTGGTCTTCCTGCTGTTCGGACTCTTCCTGACCCCCGTTTATGTCGGTTCACAGGCCTCCGGCGGCACCTCTGCGTTGACTTCCGAAATGGCGGTTTCTTATCTGCGCATCTGCTGCACCATGAGCTTTGGCATTGTGCTTTTCTCCATCACAGAAAAGCTGCTGCAGGCCACCGGGCGATCGCTCTTTTCCACGATCGCGCAGATCGCAGGGGCTGTGACCAATATGATCCTTGATCCGATCCTGATTTACGGCTGGCTTGGCTGTCCCGAAATGGGGGTGCGCGGTGCGGCATGGGCAACGGTCATCGGACAGATTGTCTCCGCTGCGCTCGGAATGCTCTTCCATTTCCGGCTCAATACGGAGATCCCGTCTGGGATGCGGTATCTGAAACCGGACGCTCATGTTATCCGCGGTATCTATGCCATCGGCCTGCCTGCTATCATCGCACAGGCGCTCATGTCCGTCATGACTTATGGTCTGAATATCCTCCTTGTAAGGATCAGCGTTCCGATGCGCACCGCCTACGGCATGTACTACAAGATCCAGCAATTTGTTCTCTTCGCGGCATTCGGCCTGCGTGATGCCATCACACCCATTATTGCTTTTGCACACGGTGCCGGAAACCGCTCCCGCATCCGGGACGGGATCCGGTACGGCCTGCTGTTCACTGGAATCATTATGGCGGCGGGACTGCTTCTGGTCGAAGTGCTGGCTGTTCCCTTCGCCGGGATCTTCAAGGTATCCGGCGCAACACAGACGCTCTTTGTCAGTGCCATGCATGTGGTGTCCCTCAGCTTTGTTTGCGCCGGGATCAATATTGCATTCCAGGGGATCTATCAGGCGCTTGACGGCGGCATCGAATCCCTCCTGATCTCGCTGTCCCGGCAGCTTGTTGCCGTATTCCCGCTGGTGCTGCTCTTTGCTTCGTTTGCCGGACGCAATCCGGGGCTGACCTGGACGGTATGGCTTGCATTCCCGCTGGCAGAGCTTCTGACCATGCTGCTGGGCATCGTTCTGCTCCGGCGTCTGTGCGGGAAGAAACTGCATGCTGTTCATCCATCCCCCGCCCCTGCTGCGCAATCCTGATTTCTTATGAACCTGTATCGAATGATACAGGTTCATTTTTTTAACTTATTCAAATTATTTTTACAAATATTTTGAAATAAATATTGAATTTTCTGTGAACCTGTGATATGATAATAGTATAGATATAGAGAAACTGTACAAACAGTATTTTTCAGATTGGAGTATGCGCTATGAAGAAAAGACAAAAATGCCTTGCAAAGAAGCTGCTGGCGACTTTGACAGCGTGCAGTATCGTGCTGGGGGCGGCGCCGGTACTGCCAACGGATGCTGCGGGAACCCGCGTCGGCGTCCATGATCCCTCTGTCATCAAGCTCGACGACGGAAGCTACTACATCATCGGCTCGCATCTGGCGGCGGCTCGTTCGACAGATCTGGTCAACTGGAGCTATACAGCCAATTCCGACCAGGGCACCAAGAACACTACATTTTTCAAGGACATTTACACCGACCTTGCCAAGGCCAACACCTGGGCAAACACCTCCGCCGGCTACGATCTGTCGGGCAATCTCTGGGCGCCGGATATTGTCTGGAATCCGGTCATGAACAAGTACTGCATGTACCTGTCGGTCAACGGCGAAAACTGGCACTCGTCCATTGTGCTCTGTACTGCGGACAACATTGACGGGCCGTATACCTATGTGGATACGATCGTGTATTCCGGATTTGAGACAAGTCCCGCCAATGCTGCCAACAGCTACAAGAATACCGATGTCGAAAAGGTGCTCGGTGCCAATCCCGATCTTTCCCGTTATCTTAATTCCGCAGGCCGCTGGAATGCGGAATACGGTACGAATGCCATTGATCCCGGTGTGTTCTATGATGAAACCGGAAACCTCTGGATGGTTTACGGTTCCTGGTTCGGCGGCATCTTCATGCTTGAGCTCGATGAAAACACCGGTCTGCGGGACTATACGGTGACCTACCCGACCACCTCGAACGGCGGGGCGGTACAGTCGGATGCTTACCTCGGCACCCATGTAGCAGGCGGTCACTGGGTTTCCGGCGAAGGGCCGTACATTGAATACATGTGCCCGCCCGGCTCGGCAGACGGCTATTATTATCTGTTCCTGTCCTACGGCTACTTTAATAATAAGGGCGGCTACAACATGCGCATTTTCCGCAGCAAGAGCCCGAACGGCCCTTATGTCGACATGAACGGCAATTCCGCTATTTATTCCGCCGGTGCGGACAACATTGCCGGGAATATCGGTCAGCGGCTGATGTCCAATTATCAATGGAGCTGCAATGACCGTCCGAATACCGCGCAGGGACACAACTGTGCACTGATGGATGATGACGGCAATCTGTATGTCATCTATCACAACAAATTCGACGATCAGTGGGGATTCCATGAGGTGCGCGTGCATCAGCTTGTCATGAATGAAGACGGTTGGTTCTCTGCGGCACCGTATGAGTACACAAAGGGGGATGCCCTCGATCCGGACGGGCATTCGCTTGCGGCCATGGTCGGTGATTATGAGCTGATCTGGCACAACCCGAATCAGAAATTTGAAAACGAAAAGTCTGCTGATGTCGAAAAGCCCATCAATATTACCCTGCATGAGGACGGCACGGTAACCGGCGATATTACCGCAACATGGGAATACAAGGATGGTACACCCTATATGAGCTTTACCTGGGGCGGTGTAACGTATAAGGGCGCCTTCATTCTCCAAAATGACGAAGCGGCAACGCCGGTCAGAAAAATGTGCTTTACGGCCACCGGCATCAATATCTGCATCTGGGGCAGCAAGAAAACCGCCTATGATATCACGGAAGACATGACACCTGCAAACGGCAAAAGCAGTCTGGTCTACAAGGCAGATCCCCAGGCAGCAGACAGCAGCGTGTATCTGGACGGCACTTCCCTGCTGGCAGATGTTCCCTATCGCATCACAAGCCGGTTCAGCGGCCTTTCCCTCGATCTGGAGGGGGGTGCAGCACAGGACGGCACCAACATCCAGCAATGGGGCTACGGCGCAGGCAGTTCGCATCAGGAATGGCGCATCTGCAATGCCGGGAATGGTTACGTCAAGATTCTCTCGATGAAGAATGAGCAGTACGCACTCACGGCAAAGGACGGCAATATCGAGGTCGCTGCCTATACCGGCGCGGATGAGCAGCTATTCAAGCTGATCGGAAAGCGCGGCAGCTACGGCATTGTTTCCAAGAGCTCGGAAGGCAAGAACGGTCTGGATGTCTTTGACTGGAGCACCGATCCGGGCGGGAACATCGCGGAATTTGAATACTGGGGCGGCGATTGTCAGCTCTGGAATCTTGTGCCGACACAGCCCTCTGTTCCGGACGGCAGCTACTACATCAAGAGCGTCAATTCCGGCAACTTCCTCGCTTCCGCAAACGGCAGCGTCGTGCAGGACAGCACACCGGATGTATGGAGCATTTCTGCGGATAACGGGCAGTATCAGATCCGCAATGAAAATGCCGGTCAGTGGATGGGGCTGAATGCCGCTGCGGAGAACGGTACCGATGTGGTTCTGACAGATACGGCACGCAGCTTCGATCTGTATGTTAATACAGACGGCTCCTATTCGATCCTGTGCGATCAGAAATCTCTGGATGTATTCGAGATCAGCAAGGCGGCCGGCGCCAATATCAGTCTTTGGGATTACTGGGGCGGTGACGGCCAGAAGTGGGTTCTTGTTCCTGCACAGGCACCGGAATCCCCCACAGAGCCTTCCACGGAAACCACGACGGAATCTTCTGCAACGGAAACAACAACCACCACGACAGAAACCACAGCCACAACAGAAACCGAAACCACGGTCATTC
Organism: uncultured Ruminococcus sp.; assembly: GCA_902783005.1. Classification (GTDB taxonomy): domain Bacteria; phylum Bacillota; class Clostridia; order Oscillospirales; family Ruminococcaceae; genus UBA3855. The sequence continues at coordinate 18,911 of CACZPI010000075.1, forward strand.
CCACCGAAGCACCGTCGATCCTGTACGGCGATGTGGATGAAAATGAAGCGGTGGAGCTGCTGGATGTGATTCTGCTCAACAAGAATCTGCTTGGCCTTGAAAAGCTCTCCGAACAGGGCGCACGCAATGCCAATGTAGACGGAAACACAAGCATTGACGGTACAGATTCTCTGTATATTCTCAAATCTCTGGTATCACTGGTGACACTTCCCGTCAAGTAATAAACCATATGCCCCCGACACATGCCGGGGGCATTTTCTCGAAAACGGTACAGACAGGATATACAAAGGACACATCTCCATGGTACAATAAAGCCATCAGGTAAAGGAGCTTCTGAAACCATGAACAACATTCTGCTGATCGAGGATGATCTGCAAATCTGCGAGGTCATCGAAACCTATTTCCGTGCCAAGGGATGCAGGATTCATGCCATCCATAACGGCGGCGAAGCACTTTCACATGTTTCCGGCGGGGAGCTGCCCTATGAGCTGGTGCTGCTCGACATCATGCTGCCGGAGATCGACGGCTTCACGATTTGTCGGAGCATCCGGAAATGCAGCGATATTCCGATCATTTTCATCACCGCCCGTGCCCGGGAGGAGGATGTGCTGTTCGGATACGATCTCGGCGGGGATGATTACATCATCAAGCCTTTCCTGCTCTCCGCGCTGTATGCCAAATGCGAGGCGCTCATCCGCCGCAGCAAGGGCGATGCAGGAAGCAGCATCCTGACATGCGGCGCCATTCGTCTGGATATCCGGCGGCTGCGCTGCTTTGCAGGAGATGCGGAGATCGAGCTGCCGCCGAAGGAATTTGCCATTCTGCGCCATCTGATGGAGCATCCCGACTGGGTTGTCAGCCGGGATACGCTCCTGGATCGTGTATGGGGTGCGGATTATTTCGGGAGTGACCGCGTGGTGGATAACCACATCAAAAAGCTGCGGAAAGCGCTTGGCAGCGCAGGAAATCAGATCAGAACCGTGATCGGCAGAGGGTACAAGCTCACCAAATGACGGGAGGAATGACCATGAAACAGACGATCAGACCCAAAAAGCGCAAGCGTACCACCTTCCTGCGGATCCTTGCCCGGAATGCCGCAGCAGCACTTGTACTGTCCGGCATCGGGGCATTATTCCTGCGGGATGTGGGAACCTGGTATATTCACAGTAACATGCAGGATACAATGGAGGTCGCAGTCTCCAATTTTCAAAACACTCTGAACAGACAGGAAACAGACCCGGAAATGCTTGATTTAAAGGTACATCTAAGCAGCTATTATGCAATTGATCTGCCGTTTACCAGCGCAGAAGACAGCATCACGCCTGACATGGAAGGCTGCCGGGGCGCTGCAGCGATCCTCGATATGGACGGAAATCCCGTGTATACCAGCGAAGAGAATATGCTGACTATAATCCGCTTCTCCGAGGACGACAAATGCATGATGGCGCTCGAGGAGGAATGGCTGCAAAGCCCGGAGATTGACCATGTCCGGCATGTATACGATGAACAGACCGCCTCCGATCCGTCCGTGTATACCACTTACAGAATGGACAGTGCCTATGTCAACCGGGAAACACACCGCTTTATCCCGCATGTGATCGAGGTTGTACTCTGGCAGGGAACAGACGAGTCCCCTCTGGAATCCGTCTTCGTGGAGATCAATCCGGATGTCGAAGGATTTGAATTGCTCACATTCCAGGAATACGGCCAGTACCCCCGCAATTCCCTGCTGGGATTCTGGGGTTCGACCGAGGATTACCGGACATTGATACAGGATCCTCACATGCAGGAGCGCATTCAGGAAGATTCCTACACGATCGGCGGTTATTACGGTGACAATGATGTTTCCGGCATTTACTACAGCGTGGTGAAATTCCGGCAGCATGATGAAGACCAGAAGCTCGTGATCGTTTATGAGCTGGATGCCTGGAACCCTGTCACGAAGCGAATTTATTTCACGTTTCTGGGCATTGTCTCGGGCGGCCTCCTGCTGCTGGCACTGGTTTCGGCATGGGCACGCAATGTGAAGAATCAGGCGGAGTACGCCTTTGAAGATCGGCAGACAGCACTGACCAACAGTCTGGCACATGATCTGAAAACCCCGCTGACCGCCATTGCTGGCTATGCGGAAAACATGCTGGCCGGGGCGGCATCCCCGGAGGAACAACAGCGCTACCTCCACGCAATCATGGACAATGTCACACACACGGATACCATCATCATGCGGACGCTGGAGCTGAACCGGCTTGAGGAAGCACGCTCGGGCAGGAAGGAGCCCTGTGACCTGCTGCCGATGCTGGAAAAGCGGTTGCACGAATATGCGGTATTGCTTGAAGAACGGAATCTTTCCGTGAATACGACCGGAGCGGCTTCTGTGAAGGCTGATCCGGCACTGGTGGAGACCATTCTGGACAATCTGCTCTCGAATGCCGTTGCCTACACCCCGCAGGACGGAACCATCAGGATCACACTGACAGACCACAGGCTCACAATGCAGAATACCGTCACAAAACAAATCGACACCACAGAACTGAAACGCCCCTTTATCACAGGAGATGCAGCAAGGAGCAGGCAGACCGGAAGCGGGCTGGGGTTATCCATCGCAGATGCGGCTGCCAATGCACAGGGATTCCGGCTGACACTCCAATGCTCGGACAATGCATTCACAGCAATGCTGCATTATTGATCAAAAAATGGCTGCGGCACATGCCGCAGCCATTTTAGTAGCATCTTAGTTGATGGTACGCTTTACATAGGTCGTATGCAGAATCTCGTGAGCCTTGTGGCTGCCGGGCTTCTCCAGGTACTCCTCGTAGAGCTTCTGTACATCCTGGTTGAGGTGAGACAGACGCAGGGTCTTGGCTGCATCCTCATCGTACAGTGCCTTTGCACGCAGGGATCTGAGATCCTCGAAGTTGCGTACACTTGCAGGCTGCTGGGGCTGGCCGCCTCCATTGACGCAGCCGCCGGGGCATGCCATGATCTCGATGAAGTCAACCTTCTCCTCACCGGACTGAACACGGCGCAGGAGCTCACCGGCATTTGCCAGACCGGATGCAACAGCAACCTTGATCTCGGTTTCGCCGATGGTAACAGTGGAACGCTTGATGCCGTCGGTACCACGAACCTCGTGGAACTCAACAACTTCCTCATTATTGCCGGACAGCCAGCAATATGCGGTACGCAGAGCTGCTTCCATAACGCCGCCGGTAACACCGAAGATGTCGCCTGCACCTGCAGACAGACCCAGCGGATTGTCGAAGTCCTCATCCGGCAGAGCGGTGAACTTCAGACCTGCACGACGGATCATTCTTGCCAGCTCACGGGTGGTCAGTACATAATCGACATCCGGAACACCTGCTGCTGCCTGATCGTCACGCTGGCACTCATACTTCTTGGCGGTACACGGCATGATGGATACTACAACGATATCCTCAGGCTTCTTGCCGATCTTCTCAGCATAATAGGTCTTTGCAACTGCGCCCAGCATCTGATGCGGGGACTTGCAGGAGGACAGATTGTCAGTCATCTCCGGGAAGTAGTGCTCGCAGTACTTGACCCAGCCGGGAGAGCAGGAAGTGATCAGCGGGAGCTTGCCGCCCTTGGTAAAGCGCTCAACAAACTCAGTTGCCTCCTCCATGATCGTCAGGTCAGCACCCCAGTCTGTATCAAATACATTGTCAAAGCCAAGGCGGCGCAGAGCAGCAACCATCTTGCCCTCAACATTGGTGCCGATCGGATAACCGAACTCTTCACCCAGACCTGCACGGACTGCCGGAGCAGTCTGTACGATGACATACTTGCTCTCATCAGCGATGGCAGCAAATACCTGATCGGTGAAGTCCTTCTCGGACAGAGCGCCTACCGGACATACTGCAATACACTGACCGCAAGATACGCAGGAGGTCTCGCCAAGACCCATCTCAAATGCAGAACCGATATTGGTCTTGAAGCCACGCTCGTTGGCACCGATCACGCCAACACCCTGCCACTTTGCACAAGCTGCTACGCAGCGGCGGCAAAGAATGCACTTGTTGTTGTCGCGGTACATATGAACGGCGGAGTTGTCGATCTCATAAACCGGCTTGTCACCCTCGTAGGTGTTCTCCTCCTCAATGCCCATCTCGTTGCACAGAGCCTGCAGCTCGCAATGGCCGCTTCTGACGCAGGACAGGCACTTCCTGTCATGGGTAGACAGGATCAGCTCGAGGGTCTTTCTTCTGGAATCCATTACCTTCGGAGAGTTGGTGCGGATCTCAGTGCCCTCAAATGCCAGAGGATATACGCAGGCTGCTACCAGACGGAAGCCTCTGCCCTCGTTGATCTCTACCATACAGATACGGCATGCGCCGATCTCGTTGATTTCCTTCATATAGCAGAATGTCGGAATATCGACACCTGCCATGTGTGCAGCTTCCAGCACAGTGGTACCCTTGGGAACAGAAACTGCAATGCCATTGATTTTTACGTTGATATCTGCCATTTTCCGTTTCCTCCTTAACCCTTGCTGATTGCCTTCGGACGGCAATTATCCATGCAGGCACCGCACTTGACGCACTTGGTCGTGTCGATGACGTATGCTGCACGCTTCTTGCCGGGTGCAGTGTAGTCGCCCTGAGAAATTGCGCTGACAGGGCAGTTCTTAGCACACAGACCGCAGCCGACGCACTTCTCCGGATTGATGGAGAACATCAGCAGATCCTTGCAGACGCCTGCCGGACACTTCTTGTCCACAACATGTGCCTCGTACTCGTTGCGGAAGTTCTTGAGGGTGGACAGAACCGGGTTCGGAGCCGTCTGACCCAGACCGCACAGAGAGTTGGCCTTGATGTAGTAGCAGAGCTCCTCGAGCTTGTCGAGATCCTCCAGAGTAGCCTTACCCTTGGTGATCTTGTCGAGCATCTCGTACATTCTCTTGGTACCGATACGGCAGGGAGTACACTTACCGCAGGACTCATCAACAGTAAATTCGAGGAAGAACTTGGCAATATCAACCATGCAGTTATCCTCATCCATAACGATCAGACCGCCGGAACCCATCATGGACCCAATTGAGATCAGGTTGTCATAGTCGATCGGAACATCGTAGTTCTCAGGGGAAATGCAGCCGCCGGAAGGACCGCCGGTCTGTGCAGCCTTGAACTTCTTGCCGTTCGGGATGCCGCCGCCGATTTCCTCGATGACCTCACGCAGTGTGGTACCCATCGGTACCTCTACAAGGCCGGTGTTCTTGATCTTGCCGCCGAGAGCGAATACCTTGGTACCCTTGGACTTCTCGGTACCCATGGAAGCAAACCAGTCAGCACCCTTCAGAATGATCTGCGGGATATTGGCATAGGTCTCAACGTTGTTCAGAATGGTCGGCTTCTGGTACAGACCCTTTTCAGCCGGGAACGGAGGTCTCGGACGAGGCTCACCGCGGTTGCCCTCGATGGAGGTCATCAGCGCAGTCTCCTCACCGCAGACGAACGCACCTGCGCCCAGTCTCAGGTCAATGTCAAAGCTGAAGTCGGAACCGAAAATGTTCTTGCCGAGCATGCCGTACTCTCTGGCCTGCTTGATGGCAATGCGCAGACGCTCGATTGCGATCGGGTACTCTGCACGAACATAGATATAACCCTGGGATGCGCCGATTGCATAGCCTGCAATGGCCATAGCCTCAAGTACAACGTGCGGGTCGCCTTCCAGTACGGAACGATCCATGAATGCGCCGGGGTCGCCCTCGTCGGCGTTGCAGCATACATACTTCTGGTCAGCATCCGGAACGATGTCGCGGGCAAGCTGCCACTTTCTGCCGGTCGGGAAGCCGCCGCCGCCGCGTCCGCGCAGACCGGAATCCAGAACGGTCTTGATAACCTCCTCAGGGGTCATTTCCGTAACGCACTTTGCCAGTGCCTGGTAGCCGTCCTTACCGATGTACTCGTCGATATTCTCGGGGTTGATCGCACCGCAGTTACGCAGAGCAACACGATGCTGCTTTTTGTAGAAGCTGGTATCATTCAGAGACTTGATGCCATCCTCGGCAACGGTCTCATCATACAGCAGTTCCTTAACGGGATTGCCTTCAATGAAGTGCTCCTTCACAATGCGCGGAATGTCATCCGCAGTCACGCGGGAGTAGAATGCGCCGGACGGGTACACGATCATGATCGGACCGAGTGCGCACAGACCAAAGCAGCCGGTCTTGACAACCTGGATCTTGTCCGTCAGGCCAGCCTTGTCGATTTCTTCATGCAGAGCCTTTTCGATCGCCGGGGAACCGGAAGAAGTACAGCCGGTACCGCCGCAGATCAGTACATGTCTCTCGTACTTGCTGTTTGCCTCAGTGGAGCCAACATGTCTCAGCTCCAGCTCAGGATGCAGCGCATCACGAATCGCCTGAATTTCCTGCAACGATTTCATGTATGTTATCCTCCTTGCTAAGTAGTGGGATTATTCGTATTTTGCCAGAATATCTGCAACATCATCCACAGTCAGACGGCCGTAAACGTCCTCATTGACTGTCAGAACAGGTGCAAGACCGCAGGCACCGATGCAGCGGCATGCCTCAAGAGAGAACTTACCGTCCGCAGTACACTCGCCGCCGCTGATCTTCAGCACTTCCTGCAGCTTGTCATAGATGTCGCCGGAGCCCTTTACATAGCAAGCCGTACCGAGACAGACGGAAATATTGTACTTGCCCTTCGGATACAGAGAGAACTGTGCGTAGAACGTCACAACACCGTAGATCTTCTCGAGCGGGATCCCCATCTTGTCAGAGATCATCTTCTGCACCTCGATCGGCAGGTAGCCGTATACTTCCTGCGCCTGCTGCAGAACGGGCATCAGTGCGCCCGGATCATCCTTATGGGCGTCAATGATCTCATACAGCTTGGCTTCCTGCTCGGCAGTGCCGTTAAACGGAACCGTTGTTTTTTTAGCCATTGTGAAACCTCCCAGTTTATTTTACTGCAATCCGGCGTGGCGGACACGCCTCTGTTTCTCGTCGTTCCCCTTGTCTGCGGTTCACGTGTAAACTGATCCGATGATCCGATTGTATACCGGCATGCAGATTATGCACCCCTTAGCTTTCAGGCAGAATCCACCCGTTGCATAGGTTTACATCTGTTAATATTATAACATATCGCATTTGAAAAATCTATAAGCATAGTAAACGAATGCAGTATCGAAAAACTGTACACTATGCACAATAAAATCAAATTTTACCGATTTAAGCCGCAAAAATTCTATTGATTTTGTATGCTATTATCCCCGCTTTCGTCTTGTTCAATGTGCACAATCACGAAGTTGCGTGGATCAGAAAAAAGCGGAGCACAAGCTGTACTCCGCCTATATGATTATACAATTGGTTATTGTGTGACGGGCAGCGTCACGAGATTGACTGTGGATTTGAGGATATTCAGGGAATCCGAGCTGTCAATGGTTCCGCTGCGGTCAACATCCGCATTTGCAGTCCCCTTCTTGCTGAGCTGTTCGATACCCAGCAGATTCTTGTTCAGCAGAATGACATCGAGCAGTTCCACCTTGCCGTTATCATCCACATCGCCGTACAGCGGCGCGGAAGGATCGTGAGTGCTTCCGGTTGCCTCTGTGGTTTCCGTCGGCTGCGTTGCCTCCTCACCGGGCAGCGGATAGGTTCTGATATCCGGAAGCTCGTCGAGCGTGATGCAGTATTCGCTCTGGTAGATTTCCTTGACGCTGTCGGCCGGGTTATTCTGTTCACTGGTCAGGTAGTTTTTATACCAGGGGCAGAAGTACAGCCAGCCAGCCTTGTCATTCTGGAGATTCTCCAGAGAAGGAATGGTGTCATTCTCGGACATCGCCACCATCTTGCGTCCCTCAGTGCTGCGGACAAGCGAATAGAATGTCGAGGAGATCGAGGACAGATTCGGCAGACCGTCGGCGGCATTGTACTTGTCGTAGCCGATCAGATCGACCACATCATCACCCGGATACCATGCGGCACTGGTTTCATAGGTGTAGCCTGTCCATTCCCAGATCAGGTTATTCAGGCCGTATTCATTTGTCAGGCGATCATACAGCAGGCGGTACAGTGCCTTGCAGGGCTCCGGCCCCTCGGCACCCCACCAGAACCAGGCGCCCTCCGCCTCATGCAGCGGGCGGAAGATCACAGGAACATCGGCATCCTTGAGGATCTGGAGCTTCTTTGCAAGGAAGTCAATATCCTTCATGACCTGCTCATGCTCCCAGGTGCCCTCGGTCACGGCATTGGTAACAGAAAATGTTGTGAAGGGCGTATTGCCGGTGGATTCCACATAGAAGGCCGTTTCCTCGCTCCCCTTCTCTGTCGGGACATTCCAGTGCCAGGTGACCGTCGGAATGCCGTGGCATTCATTGAACCAGTATGCGGCGCGTTCTGCGGCATGGTCGTCCCAGGTCGCACCGTCACGGTACACCAGAAAATCAATGCCGCGGATGGCAGGCTGCTTCCCGGTGAGTTCGAGCAGATATTCAAATTCCTCTTCATTGTCCTTAATGAAGACGGTCGGATCCTGCCAGAGATTATAATTGTGTTCGCCGCAATATTCCTGCTGTCCGGACAGAATATGATTGCCGTACTGATCGCAGAGATACTGGAACAGTCGCTTTGTGGTGTCCGAAGCATCCGGATTGGAAAGGCGGCGCTCCGGGCTGAGATTGGTCAGGTATTCCGGCGCAGGCTCGATCGTCAGATAATCAAAGAACGTATAGCCCCAGTAAGCCTTGAATTCAATGGTATTCTTGCCTTTTTGCAGCATCACGACACCGGCATCAAGCTCGGAGAATTCCAGATTGTGCTTAAAGCTGACCTCTCCCTGGTTGACGCCGTTGATATTGAGATACTGTACCTTCTTATTGGCATCATACGGTTCACAATAGCTCACCCTGAGCAGGTACAGCCCTGCCTCCGGTGCGTCTACCTCAACGGAAACCGTTGTTCCCTTCTGATCCAGATAGGAAAATCCCGTGCCGGAAAAGCCGGTCAGATCCATTTCCTCACCGGAACCGTCCTCCTGGGTATTGCCTGTCCATCCCTCGGTATGGATCTTGCCGCCGGATGTCGCTCCGTTTTCAAACTCGTATTTCTGCACACTGTCCTCCACTGCGATGACCGGAAGCGATGCGCCGCAGCTCGCTGCAAGCAGCAGTGCTGTCAATGCGCAGCCGATCCGTTTGGTGAATGCTGCCATGTGATGACCTCCTTACCGGATAAATTACTTATATTGTAGCACACATCACATAAAAATTCAAGTAGTTTTAAGAAAATTTACTTAACTTTTCGGATGATTTTTGGGCTGAACCGTCAATGTTCCGGTTTTGCGTCATTCCGGAGAATAGGACTTGCATTTTCCGGAAGAATGTGGTATGATAGTAGAGTTGAATCACGGCTACTACAATAGAAAGAGGTATCCTATGGCAAAAAAGAAGCAGGAATACGGCAACGAATCCATTACGATGCTCAAAGGCCCCGACAAGGTGCGCCTCCGTCCCGGAGTTATTTTCGGTTCGGACGGGCCGGAGGGCTGTGCGCATTCGATCTTTGAGATCATTTCCAACTCCATTGACGAGGCGCGTGCAGGCTACGGCAATAAGATCCTGATTACGCGCTGGAACGACGGCACCATTGAGGTCGAGGATTTCGGCCGCGGCTGCCCGGTCGATTTTAATAAGGCAGAGAACCGCTACAACTGGGAGCTGGTTTACTGCGAGCTGTATGCAGGCGGCAAGTTCGGTGAGGAGGATTACGACTATTCCCTCGGTCTGAACGGTCTTGGCCTGTGCGCAACGCAGTTTGCATCGGAATTCATGGACGTCACCGTTCACCGCGACGGCATGGAATATTCCCTGCATTTTGAAAAGGGCTTCAACATCGGCGGTCTGAAATCCGAGCCCTACAAAAAGAAGCAGACCGGTACAAAAACCCGCTGGAAGCCGGATCTGGAGGTCTTTACCGATATTCACATCTCTGAGGACTTCTTCCATGAAACACTCCGCCGGCAGGCAGTTGTCAATCCGAATCTGCTGTTTGTGTACCGTTCCGAACAGGCAGACGGCTCCTTTCTGGAAAAGGAATATCTCTATGAAAACGGTATCACGGACTATGTACAGGAGATCGTCGGAGAGAAGGCGCTGACCTCCGTGCAGACCTGGTCTGCCGACCGCGTGGGCAGAGACCGCGAGGACAAGCCGGAATACAAGGTCAAGCTCTCCGTGGCACTCACCTTCTCCAATCAGATCAATCTGATCGAATATTATCACAACTCCAGCTTTCTGGAGCACGGCGGCTCTCCGGAGAAGGCTGTCAAGAATGCTTTTCTTTCCCAGGTCAACAACCTGCTGAAAAATTCCGGCAAGCTCCAGAAGGGCGAATCCCTCGCTTCCTTCGATGACATTCGGGATTGTCTGGTGCTGGTCAGCTCGTCCTTCTCCACGCAGACCTCCTATGAGAACCAGACAAAGAAGGCGATCACAAACCGCTTCATTCAGGAATCAATGACGGAATTTCTCAAGCACCAGCTTGAGGTGTATTTCATTGAGAATCCGGACGAGGCAGCCCGCATCACGGAACAGATCCTTGTCAACAAGCGCAGCCGCGAGAATGCCGAGAAGACCCGTCTGAATCTGAAAAAGAAGCTGACTGCCAATATTGACCTTGCCAACATGGTCAAGAAATTCGTCGATTGCCGCACAAAGGACACCTCCCGCCGGGAGGTCTACATCGTGGAGGGTGATTCCGCACTTGGTGCCGTCAAGCTCGCCCGGGATGCGGAATTTCAGGCTGTGATTCCGGTGCGCGGCAAGATCCTCAACTGTCTGAAGGCCGATTATCCGCAGATCTTCAAGAGCGAGATCATCACCGATCTGCTCAAGGTGCTTGGCTGCGGCGTCGAGGTCAAGCTGAAGAATACAGGTAACATTCCGCAGTTCAACATTGACAATCTGCGCTGGTCGAAGGTCATCATCTGCACCGATGCTGATGTGGACGGATTCCAGATCCGGACGCTGATCCTGACAATGCTGTACCGACTGACGCCGACGCTCATCAACGAAGGCTACGTCTACATTGCCGAATCTCCGCTGTATGAGATCAACACCAAGCACAAGACGTACTTTGCCTACACCGAAAAGGAACGCGCCGACATTCTCCAGAAGATCGGCGACCAGAAATTCGTGATCCAGCGGTCGAAGGGTCTTGGTGAGAACGAACCGGAAATGATGAGCCTGACGACCATGAATCCGGAAACCCGCCGTCTCATCAAGGTCATGCCGACCGATGTGGAGCGCATGGCCTACATGTTCAACCTGCTCCTCGGTGACGACCTGCAGGGACGCAAGGACTATGTGGCGCAATACGGCGCGGATTATATCGAGCTTGTTGATGTAAGCTGAATGCAAAGCACCCCTGCCGGCGCAGGGGTGCTCATTTTGTCTCAGGAATTAAATTCGCCCTTACCGATGAATTCACAGATCAGCGAATCCGGGGGCACCTCATCCGGCAGAAGCGGTGCGGCATCCGAAAGGAAGCGGAGCATATCCTCCACAAGCGGATTGTCATGCATCTGCTCAAAGGCTTCGAGCAAAAACGGCTTGTAGGCGCAGATCTCATAGGCCATGAAAGTATCCACATCATAGGTCGAGCGGTACTTGTAGGGCATGATGTACTTGTTCTCGCCTTCCTCCACGCTGTTGTACATCATCATGGTATCATGGAAGGAACGCTTGCGGAACAGCAGATCCCGTACAAGCCGCCGCATCAGACGTATCTTCGACGGATGCAGTTCCTCTCCGTTGCACGTAATGCGGGTGCGGACAGAAACATAGATCTTTGCGCTGTTCTCATCCGGAAGACCGACGACGTCCGGATTGAGGCTGTGGATGCCTTCGAGAATGACAAGCTCTCCCGGCTTGCGGTGCAGCACCTCGCCATTGAAGACGCGGGTGGATTCCTTGAAATCATAGGTCGGAAGGCGGACAGGTTCGCAGTTATAAATAGCCGTAAGCTGCTCTGTCAGGAAATCTGCATCCACGCGGTTCGGGCTCTCCAGATCGAGCTTGCCCTCCGCGAAAAGTGCCTTTTCCCGGTCACTGAGCGTGGAGAAATAATTGTCCAGAGAAAGGGTGTGTGTCTCCAAGCCCTCCTTGTCAAGCATGGATTCGATCATGAGCGCCGAGGTGGTCTTGCCGGAGCCGGACGGGCCGGACAGCAGAATGATCGGCCTTTTCTCGCGGTTTTCGGCAATGTCATGCGCAATTTCACGCAGTCTCTCACGATAGGCGGCATTGGTTTCCTTGATAAAGGAAGCCGGATCCTCCAGAATGGAATTATTGATGTTTTCCAGTGCAATATTCATGGTATTACCTCCTGTGTTCAGATAATATGCTGCGATACTTGTCACATAGTTTTATTTATTATAACATATTTTATGACAAATTGCAAGCCTTTTTGTAGAAATAGCAGATCATTGCACAAAAAAGCGGAGAAGTGATGCTTCTCCGCTTCATTCTGCTTATTCAAGCTCAAAGGCTCCGGTATAAAGCCGGTAATACTGCCCCTTCTGTGCCACAAGCTGGTCATGCGAACCACGCTCAATGATGCGGCCGTGGTCAAGCACCATGATCACATCGGAATTGCGGACAGTGGACAGACGGTGTGCAATGACGAATACCGTGCGTCCCTCCATCAGCTTATCCATACCGCGGGCAACGATCGCCTCGGTGCGGGTATCAATGGAGCTGGTCGCTTCATCCAGGATCATAACGGGCGGATCTGCCACTGCTGCACGCGCAATCGCAATGAGCTGGCGCTGACCCTGTGAAAGATTGGAGCCGTTGCCGGAAAGCTGTGTCCGGTAGCCCTCCGGAAGACGAGTGATGAAATCATCTGCACCAACGAGCTTGGCAGCCGCAATGCAATCTTCATCCGATGCATCGAGCTTGCCGTAGCGGATGTTGTCCATCACGCTGCCGGTGAACAGGTTCGTTTCCTGCAATACGATGCCGAGCGAACGGCGCAGATCGGACTTGGCGATCTTATTGATATTGATGCCGTCGTAGCGGATCTTGCCGTCTGCGATGTCGTAGAAGCGGTTGATCAGGTTCGTGATCGTCGTCTTGCCGGCACCGGTGGAGCCGACGAATGCGACCTTCTGCCCGGGCTTTGCAAAGACGGATACATCATGCAGCACCGGCTTGCCTGCTTCGTATTCAAAATCGACGCCGTCAAGCTGTACATCACCTTCCAGGCGCGTATAGGTCACGGAACCGTCTGCCTGATGCGGATGCTTCCATGCCCAGTGGCCGGTGTGATGCTCGGCTTCCGTAATGGTGCCGTCGGATGCGATCTCAGCATTGACCAGTCGGACATAACCTTCATCTGCCTCAGGCTCCTCATCCATCAGCGAGAAGATCCGGTCTGCACCTGCCAGTGCCATGACAACCGCATTGATCTGCTGGCTGACCTGGTTGACATTACCGGTGAACTGCTTGGTCATGTTCAGGAATGCCACAACAATGGAAATCTCCAGTGCCATGCCCGAGATCGCCAGATTCGGAGCGCCGCTGAGCACCAGCAGGCCGCCGACAACCGCGATGATGACATACAGGATATTACCGATATTCATGACAACAGGGCCGAGGGTATTGGCATAGGCATTCGCGCGGTAGCTGTCCTCGGCAAGCGCGGCATTGATCTCATTGAACTGTGCCTTGGACTGCTCCTCATGATTGAAAACCTTGACGACCTTCTGGCCGTTCATCATTTCCTGGATGTAGCCCTCTGCCTTACCAAGGGACTGCTGCTGGCGGATGAAGTATTTGGCTGATCCGCCGCCCATCATGCCGGAAACCACAAACATGGCGATCACGCCAAGGACAGTGACAAGCGTCAGCCAGATCGAATACCACATCATAATGAAAAATACCGCAACCACGACTGTACCTGCACGCAGCAGCGTCGGAAGCGCCTGTGAGATCAACTGACGGAGGGTATCAATGTCATTGGTATAATAGCTCATGATGTCGCCGTGCTTGTGCGTATCAAAATAGCGGATCGGAAGATCCTGCATCTTGTTGAACATCGCCTTGCGCATCTTATCGAGGAAGCCCTGTGTGATAAATGCCATGAGCTGTGTATAGAGCACAATCGCAGCGAGTGCGATCGCATACAGCACCACCAGCGTAATCATCTTCGGGATGAGCTGCTCACGCGCTGTATCCCAGCTGATCTGATTGTCCACAGCATTGGTAATAATGGCGATGACCTGCTGGATGTACATATCCGGAATCGCTGCGGAGATCGAGGAGAAAATAATGCACACGATCGTCACCGGCACCATGACCGGATAGAACTCAAACAGCATCTTCATGAGCCGTCCAAGTACCTTGGGATTGATCGGCGGTCTGCCGCCCTGCATCTTCGGCATTATTCCTCACCTCCGTTTCCGTGCGTCTGCTGCTCGAATACCTCACGATAGATCGGAGAACGCTCCAGCAGCTCCTCGTGCGTACCCACATCGGCAATGCTGCCGTTGTCCATGACAACGATCATATCCGCATCCTGTACAGAGGCGATACGCTGGGCAATGATGATCTTGGTGGTTTCCGGAATGAACTCCCGGAAGCCCTGGCGGATGAGGGCATCGGTATGGGTATCGACTGCACTTGTGGAGTCATCGAGAATCAGGATCTTCGGCTTTTTCAGAAGTGCGCGTGCAATACACAGACGCTGCTTCTGGCCGCCGGATACATTCGTACCGCCCTGCTCAATGTGGGTATCATACCCGTCCGGGAAGCTCTCCACGAATTCCGCTGCCTGTGCCAGACGACATGCCTCGCGGATCTCGTCATCGGTTGCACCGGCATTGCCCCACTGCAGATTCTCACGGATGGTACCGGAGAACAGCAGATTCTTCTGCAGCACCATGGCAACTGCATCACGCAGCGATGCAATATCGTACTCCCGTACATCCCGTCCGCCGACCAGCAGCGAACCCTCACTGACATCATACAGACGCGGAATGAGCTGTACAAGCGTTGATTTACTCGAACCGGTACCGCCGATCACGCCGACCGTGGCACCGGACGGAATATGCAGGTCGATCTGCGAGAGTGCAAAGCGCTCTGCCTTCTCGGAATACTTGAAGGAAACCTGTCTGAAATCCACGGAACCGTCCGGGATCTCCTTCACGGCATCCGCACCGTTTCTGAGGGATGGCTCTTCATCGAGCACCTCGACGATACGCTTCATGGATTCAATGGACATGGTGACCATAACATACATGAACGAGAGGAACATCAGGCTCATGAGGATCTGCACACCATAGGTGATCATGGCAGAGATCTGGCCAATGTCCAGGGTATTGTCGCGGATGATCATGCGTGCGCCGATCAGCAGGATGAATACCATATCAAAATTCATGCACAGCGTCATCAGAGGCGTATTGTAAGCCACAATACGCTCTGCACGGGTGAAGTCCTGACAGATGTCGTCGGCAGCAGAGGCAAACTTCTGCTTTTCATAATTCTCACGGGAAAAGCCCTTGACCACGCGCATGGCACGGACATTTTCCTCGATGGATTCATTGAGCTTGTCGTACTTCTTGAAGACGGCGCGGAAGGCAGGCATGGCCTTCTTGCCGATCATGATCATGCCGAATGCCAGCACCGGAATGGTGAAGACAAATGCCGCCGCCAGCGCACCGCCCATATAGAAGGCCATGCATGTGGAAAAGATCAGCATGAGCGGCGAACGCACCGCCATACGAATAATCATCATATAGGACATCTGTACATTGGAGACATCCGTCGTCATGCGGGTGACAAGGGAGGATGAAGAGAATTTGTCAATATTCCTGAAGGAATACTCCTGCACCTTCGCAAACATATCCCCACGCAGGTTTTTGGCAAAGCCGGTAGAGGCCTTCGCGGAGGTGAAGCCGGCACAGGCACCGCAGGCAAGCGAGACAAGCGCCATGACTGCCAGAAGCCCTCCGACCTGCAGGACATGTCCCATCGGAGCACTGTCTTTGATGCTGTTGACAAGATCGGCCGTCATAAACGGGATCAATGTCTCGATCACGGCTTCGCCCAGAATAAAAATAAGCGTCAGCCATGTGGGCTTTTTGTACTCGCGTACACATGACAATAGCTTTTTCAGCATAAGCATCTTCCTTTCCGTATTGTCTGGTGATAAACAGTCTACCTCTAATTATACTATTAAAAAGGGGGACTTGTCAACCGGAACAGGAAAATTTTCACCAGTCTTTCACATTATCCGGCGCTCTGCTGCCGCTGCATCCGCCGCCAGTTCAGAAATCCGTACAGATCTCCGCACAAAAATACGCAAAAGCAGATGACGACCGATGCATAGGAGCTGTCCTCCCGCGCCGCCAGGATCCACAGCACGATCAGAACAAGATCATTCGACGCATAGGCAAGCGCATAATACGGACTGCGTCTTGCTGTCAGGTAGACTGCGATGAAGCTCGTTGCTACCGAGATCGTACTCGGCAGGAGATTTGCCGTATGAAATGCCCGCAGCAGAAACCAGAACAGCACAGTCACAATGACGGTCAGAACGGCCAGCACGATCCCCTCCCCTTTTCTGAGGGTGCCGACCTCCACCTGTGCATGATTCCCCTTGTAGGGATTGCGAAGCCATGCGACCAGAGACAGTACCGACATCGGAACGGTCATGCCCAGGTAGGTCAGCATTTCGCCGTAATACCGGAATGTCCATGAGATGTAACCGTAGAGCACCCCGAAAAGGATCATCAGCGCAGGCCCTGCGGGATTTCCCTTTGCGGCAAAGACAAGAGAGGTCACACCCAGCAAAGACGCGATCAGCGTCAGGATCCCGCTTCCTCCGAACAGGAGATTCGACAGAATGATGAGCAGCACGGATCCGCCCCACAAGCACCATTCTCCCGCAGAAAAATAACGCAGCTTCTGTTCCATGTATTCCTCCAAACAAAACAGCATCCGCACGCACATCTGCTAAGACCTAACGATGTGCAGGCGAATGCTGTATCAGCGATTCACTACCCGGTGGCAGTATTCAGATTCAGTTATACTCAGGAAACCAGTACCGGGTACTGTGCAAGTACCTGGATATTCTTGGCAGCCAGTGCCTTGACAGCACGATCCACATCGGCTGCATTCATGGATGCGGAAACGATGAAGACGGTCTCATCATCCTCGGTGGAAACCGTGCGGTTTTCCAGCTCTCCGAAGATCTCTGTCAGCGTATGTACATCGGCTGTTGTGGTGCGGAAATAGCGCTTTGCGGAGAATGCGGAGAAATCCTCAATGAAGTCTGTATTTCCGACGTTCACCCAGGTCTGGGACGGAATGGTGTGGTCAAGCTGTACTTCCTCGATCATATCACCGAGCACAGCACTTGCTGTCGGCAGCTTGCCGGCGCCGCGGCCGTAGAACATGGCCTTGCTGATACCGTCGCCGCGAACCATCACGGCATTGTAAACGCCGTTGACCTGAGACAGAAGATTGTCCTCCTCGACTGCCATCGGCATGACAGTCGGCAGAATCTTGCCGTTTTCCAGACGCTGCACGCGGGCGATCAGCTTGATGGAATAGCCGAGCTGGTTGCAAAGCTCAACGTCCTTGAGGGCAACATTGCGGATGCCCTGGGTATGTACGGATTCCGGATAGACATGCTTGCCGAATGCCAGAGACGACAGAATGCAGATCTTGCGGCAGGCATCGTGGCCATCCACATCGGCAGTCGGATCCTTCTCGGCATAGCCCTTTTCCTGTGCCAGCGCCAGTGCCGTCTCAAAATCCATGTTTTCCTTGATCATCTTGTTGAGGATGAAATTGGTGGTGCCATTGAGAATGCCCGCGATCGCGGAAAAATCATTGGCAGCCAGGCACTTGTGCAGCGGGCGGATGATCGGAATGGCACCGCCGACAGAGGCCTCAAAGAAGAAATTGCAGTCATGCTCCTTGGCAGTCTGCAGGAGAATGTCACCCTTGGCAGCGACCAGCTCCTTGTTGGAGGTAGCCACGCTCTTGCCTGCTTCGAGGCAGGATTTCACAAAGGTGAAGGCAGGCTCTATTCCACCCATGCACTCTGCCACAACGGCCACATCGGGATCGGCAAGGATGGGGTCAATGCTCTTGACGAGCAGATTGGCATAGGGTCTGTCCGGGAAGTCACGCAGATCAAGGATAT
The DNA here is from genome assembly GCA_902783005.1 of uncultured Ruminococcus sp. GTDB lineage: Bacteria > Bacillota > Clostridia > Oscillospirales > Ruminococcaceae > UBA3855. Next base: position 37,104 of record CACZPI010000075.1, read on the forward strand.
AGCCCATCTCCAGCGTCTGTCCGCAGCGCTTTTCGATCAGTGCCTTGTTCTTCTCAAACAGCTCCACAACGCCGGATCCAACGACGCCGCAGCCGAGTACCGCAAATTTCTTCATGATGATAAATCCTCCATACTTATTATTAGCTTTATTTATTAGCTTTATATTCGCTTTTTATTTACTTGTCATTTTATGAAATTTCTGCATCCCAGCCAGGTCATTCACCGGACAGGATGCGGACACTGACAACGCCTTCGATCGCAGAAAGCTGCGCGATCAGATCATGCGGCGAGCAGACATCGCCGGACAGCCGGATCGAAAAGGTCGCCTCTGCCACACCGTCAGTCGGAATATCCTGATTGACGGTCAGAATATTGGCATTCTGGTTATACAGTGCAGACAGAACATTCGACAGAACACCAGGCTCATCCTGCAATACTGCATGCAGATACGCAATGCGCTGTGTCAGCTTGTCCTCATACGAATGGACACGATCCTTATACTTATAGTAAGCGCTGCGCGAAATACCGACCCGCTTGCAGGCGGCTGCCGAGCTTTTCTCCTGCTTGCTCGCCAGGAGCTTCTTGACCTCAAGCACCTTACTGATGACCGCGGGCAGTACAGAAGCATCCACGACAATCAATTGTGAGCGCTGTCCCATATACAATCCCTCCAGACTCTCCGGAGATTCCGGATCTTCCGGAACTCCGTCCGGCTTCGTGAAAATGAGGTTCAGCCGGAAATCGTCCGCGTACAAACTACATTTGTACTCGCATATATTACTATACCATGTTTTCCGGGATTTGTCAAGCATTTTCCGGAAATTCTACGGATTTGTGCGGATTTTCCCGATAAGAGGGCTTATTCCTGGTTTCCACGGTACATGGTCTCCAGCCATGCAAGCATCTGTGCATGGCCTTCTTCCGTGACAGGAAATTCCGATTCTGCTTCTATTTCTGCCAGCTCGCTGCAAATAAATCCGTGCCAGGTCTTTACGGTCATAATGCCGTCCTTGGGGTCGATCCGGAAATTGAAATCGCCCCGGCTTCCGGTAAAATAGTTGTCACTTTCAAAATAAAACACACGCGGGATATCAAAATCATTCGGCTTTGCCATTTTGTTCTCCTTTCAACAGCGGGATCACATCCGCAAGGGTGGGTACACAGGCATACAGATGGGGCAGCAGATCGTCCTCCGGCTGTGACAGATCCGGGATCATCACCGCTTTGCATCCGGCTGCATCGGCAGAGAGAATGCCGTTGGGTGAATCCTCGAGTGCCATGCATTCTCCCGGCTCCAGTCCGAGCGCGGCAGATGCCGTCAGATAGATCTCCGGATCCGGCTTGCCTTTGGTGACCATGTCTCCGCAAACAAGGGTATCAAAGTAATCAAACACGCCGACTTCCCCCAGATACTTCTCCGTTCGTGTACGGTCGGTCGCCGTTGCCACCGCCGCCCGGATGCCGGCATCCCGGAGGTATTGCAGCAGAATATCAAGTCCCGGCTTCTTTTCGATGCCGTATTGTTCCAGATGCGCTGCCGTCAGCTCTCTGCGGCGGGCGCGGATGGCTTCATAATCAAAATCCTCCCCGAAGATCCCCTGTAATTTCGGCTTTGCATAGCATGCCGCCAGGCTGCGGATGCCCAGCACATGGGGAAGCTCCATCGGGAATCCCGCTTCATGCGCCGCCTGCATCCAGTAGCGTGCCAGCAGCTTTTCAGTATCGAGCATCAGCCCGTCCATATCAAAGATCACACCGCGGATCATAGTGCCCTCCTTATTTTCTGGTCTTGTGATGGATGACCTCATCCGAGAATTTCGATACATAGAACCGCTGCTCCCGGTACAGGCCGTAATAGCCCGAAAGCAGATAGCTGACTGCAATCACCAGCAGGCAATATGGCACACAAGCCATTCCGAACAGCTCTGCGGAGATAAACAGCGAGGCCAGCGGGCAATTCGTGACGCCGCAGAAGATCGCCACCATTCCGACAGAGGCGCACAAAGAGGGAGACAGCCCGGCGACATGTCCGAACAGGCATCCGAAGGTTGCACCCACAAAGAAGGACGGTACAATTTCTCCGCCCTTGAATCCGCCGCCAAGTGTCAGCGCAGTAAACAGCATCTTGAGAAGAAATGCATACCAGTCAGCTTCCCCGCCGATGGCACGACCGATGGTATCGGCACCGATGCCGAAGAAGGCATCCGTGCGCAGGATCAGTCCGAGCAGCAGCAAAATCCCGGAGGCACCTGCGATCCGGAGATACGGATTCTTGCAGTAGTGCTTCATGAGATGCTCGGTCCTGTGCAGGATGATACAGAAAAGAATGCTCAATGCCGCGCAGAAGATCCCGAGCAGTACCGTTTTGACACCATTCAGGGGCGTCATGGCCGGAACATCCGTGATCTGATAGGCTGCCAGCGGAAATCCGAGCTGCCCTGCCACATAGGATGCGGTCAAGGAAGCAATGACAGCAGGGACAAGCGCCGCATAATGCATGGTACCGACATTGCTGACCTCCATTGCAAAGATCGCCGCAGCAGTCGGTGTCCGGAAAATGGACGAAAATGCTGCACTCATGCCGCTGAGGATCAATGTCCGGCGATCCTTGTCCCGCAGATGGATCCCCCGTCCGAGGAGGTCACCGATGCTGCCGCCAAGCTGCAGGGCAGCTCCCTCACGACCCGCGCTGCCACCGACAAAATGCGTGATGATGGTTGAAATGAAGATCAGCGGCGCCATCTGCACCGGCAGCTCTGCCTCCGAACGCAGGGAAGCAATGACCATATTGGTGCCGCGGTCATGCTTGTCATGCGTGATGCGGTACAGAAAGACGATCAGCAGACCACCTGCCGGCATCAGCAGGTAGCACCACCAATGTGTCTGCCGGAACTTCGTTCCCAGTGAGATGCATTCCACAAATGCGGCGCCGATCACGCCAAGAACACAACCGACCAGCACCGAAAGCACGATCCAGCGTATCAGCAGCCGGATGTGCAGGAGTGCATGCATCGCCAGGTGCATAGCACTGCCACGCACCCGATAAAAAAAACCGCCCTCTTTATGACGCAGGCGTTCAAACCAGTTCATTCCTCTGTTCCTCCCCGGAATATGATCCTGTATACATTATAAATTGTATCTTATTTTTCTCCTTTTGTCAAGCATTGTCTCGCCTTCACCGGAATCTGTTGACAAATACGGATTTGTGCGGTATAATAAAGTTGTGTACCCTGTGCACAGCAATGAATTCAGAGAAGGAGCCTATCTCATGAGTAAGTATTTTGGTACAGACGGTTTCCGCGGAGAGGCCAACAAGAATCTGACAGCCGATCACGCATTCCGCGTCGGACGTTTTCTCGGATGGTATTACGGTGAGCTCAAGCGCCGCGCAGGCGATGCCACCCCTGCCCGCATTGTGATCGGCAAGGATACCCGCCGTTCGAGCTATATGTTTGAATATTCCCTTGTCGGTGGCCTGACGGCTTCCGGTGCCGATGCCTACCTGCTGCATGTCACGACAACACCGTCTGTTGCCTATGTATGCAGAACTGAAGGATTTGACTGCGGCATCATGATCTCCGCCAGCCACAATCCCTATTACGACAACGGCCTGAAGCTCATCAACGGCGACGGCGAGAAGATGGAGGAAACTACCATTGACCTTGTGGAGGCCTATCTTGACGGCGCACTCGAAGCCTTCGGGCAGAAGTGGGAGGTGCTTCCCTATGCGACCGGCGATGCCATCGGCAGAACCGTGGATTATGTCGCAGGACGCAACCGGTATCTCGGATACCTGATCTCCCTCGGCCTGTATTCTTTCAAGGGCATCAAGGTCGGTCTGGACTGCGCAAACGGCGCCTCCTGGAATATGGCAAAATCCGTATTCGATGCGCTCGGCGCAGAGACCTACGTCATCAATGCCGAACCGAACGGCACGAACATCAACCTCGATGCAGGATCGACCAAGATCGCGGGTCTCCAGAAGTTCGTCCGGGAAAACGGTCTGGATGTCGGCTTTGCATTCGACGGTGACTGTGACCGGTGTCTTGCAGTGGATGAGAACGGGAGCCTTCTGACGGGTGACCATATCCTGTACATCTGCGGCCGGTACATGAAGGAGAACGGCACGCTGCTGAACAACACCGTTGTCACCACAATCATGAGCAATATCGGACTGTACAAGGCATTTGATGCTGTCGGCATCGGCTATGCAAAAACGGCTGTCGGTGACAAGTATGTATATGAATACATGTCGAAGAACGGCTGCCGTCTGGGCGGTGAGGAATCCGGCCACATCATCTTCTCGAAGTATGCCACGACCGGCGACGGTCTGCTGACCAGTCTGAAAATGATGGAGGTCATGATCGCACGCAAGGCAAAGATGAGTGAGCTTGCCGCACCGCTGACCATATACCCGCAGGTGCTTGTCAATGTGCGTGTCAATGACAAGAAGGCTGCCCAGAATGACCCGGATGTGCAGGCTGCCGTCAGGGCTGCCGAACAGGCACTCGGGGATTCCGGCCGCATTCTTGTGCGTGAATCCGGTACAGAGCCGCTGATCCGCGTCATGGCAGAGGCCGCAACGGAAGAAGAATGCCATGCACAGGTCGATTCGATCGTATCGGTGATCCGTGCCAAGGGGCATGAAATCCAGTAATTCACAAAAAATCCTCGCTGGCAGAACCGTCAGCGAGGGCCTTTTTTATTTCAGGGCATCTGCCCACTGGGCTTCACGGAAGCCGACCAGAACGGTGGAATCCGTGACCAGGATCGGACGCTTGACAAGCATTCCGTCAGTGGCAAGCAGTGCAAACTGCTCGTCCTCGGACATGCCCGGCAGCTTGTCCTTGAGCTCCATCGAACGATACAGCATCCCGCTGGTATTGAAAAATCTCCGCAGCGGCAGGCCGCTTTTCTCCTGCCATTGTCTGAGCTCCTCCGCGGTCGGATTCTGCTCGGCAATATGGCGCTCCTCAAAGGCGATCCCATTGGATTCCAGCCATTTTTTTGCCTTCTGACAGGTGGTGCATTTCGGATAACAGATCAGCAGCATAACAATATTCTCCTTCCGGATTTTTCTTTATTATAGCACATCCGCACGGGAAATGCAATCCCCTGGCGCATAAAACACTTCCCCGCCGCATACCCTATAGCATCAAACAACGGAGGGGATAGCATGAAACGCTTTTCATGGGTCACATTACTGATCTTTGTCGTCGGGACAGAGCTTGTCGGGGCACTGTCGGCATTGCTGGCGGGCGGACAGTTTTCGGAATTCTACAATGCCTTGCAGCAGCCGCCGTTTGCGCCGCCGGGATGGCTGTTTCCGGTTGCATGGGGCATTCTGTACGCGCTGATGGGCATTTCAGCTTATCAGGTATGGCGGGCAGATCTGGTCGGAAGCAAGGCGGCATTATTCCTCTATGCCGCGCAGCTTGCTGTCAATTTCCTGTGGAGCCCTGTATTTTTCGGGCTGCGGTCGCTGCCGGGGGCTGTGGCCGTCATTCTGGCGCTCGATCTGCTTGTCACCGCCATGATCGCCGCATTTCTGCGGGTGCGAAGAACCGCAGGTCTGCTGAATGTCCCCTATCTGCTGTGGACGCTGTATGCGACCTATCTTTGCATCGGGGTGCTGCGTCTGAACGGGTAGAAAGGCCATAAAACCGGGCGGGGATGTGAGCGATTTTTCTGTCAAAATGTCCATTTGCATTCTGCCGGAGAATCTGGTATAATAATCAGGCAAGAAAAATCAAATCACAAAGGCAATGACACATGTGGTACAGCAGTGCTGTGCGTAAATCTGATCACGGAATGCAGACATTTTCAGGCAGACGTGACAGAAGCGCATTTTCTGCTGCCGCATGTGTTTTTTATTGCCGGAAAAGGAGAATCCCATGCCAAGAAACCAGTTTGAACGTATGATGTTCGCCCTCATGACCGTACTTATCACGGTTCACGCCTATGTCTTCTACAGTCTGTATGTCATCAACGGCAGCACCCGCAAATGCATAAACGACACCCCCATTCCGCCTGGAATGGGGGCTTTTCATCAATTGGAAGCGCTGCTTGCGGCTGCTGCATTGTCAGCTTCAAGCACCGCATCAATTGCCAGAACCACGCCGATGACATACAATGCATCCGCTTCGTCTGCAATATCCACCTCATAGCTGTCGCCCCAGCTCATCCATTTCTTATGGACGCTGGCAGCCGTTCCGTTGGAACCTTCAAATTGATAATCATGTCCGGTGAAATTACCGGTCACCTTCCACTGGGGATAGCTGGTCTCAAAGGCGGAATGAAACAGAGCCATCTTCCGAGAAATGGTGCAATTCTGTCCGCCATTGACCTCCAGCTCGAATTTCGGCAGGAGCGTCAGGAGCTTCTGTACCAGAACCGCCTGCTCCGTGTGATTTTCGTCGTAAATGTGGAGCTTTTTTCCAAGGGAGAAGATCTGGCCTTCTACCGTGAATCGCGTTTGCCCTTCTGCATCCATGATCCTGAATTTATCGCCAATCGAAAAGACCTTCTGTTCGATATACAGTTTCATGATGTCTCCTCCGTTCGCATCATGCCAAGAATTTCCGCCGGTGTAAATTCATATTTCCGGTCGCAGAAATGGCAGCAGACCTCGATCGTCTCCCCGCTGTCTGCAAGCCGCTGCAGTTCTTCATTGCCTATGCTGATCAGAATGCGGGATGTGCGTTCCCGGCTGCAGTCACAATGATAGACCGGCTCTCCGGAATCCAGCAGATTCGGCTCAAGCCCCTCCAGACACTTCATCACAATGTCCTCGGCGGTCATACCGGATTTCAGCATTTCCGTCACATGCGGCATGGAAGCCACATTCTGCTCCAGAATCGGGATGCATGCTTCGTCCGCAAACGGCAGAAGCTGGATCAGGAAGCCGCCTGCATGCAGCACATGCAGATCCGGTGCCACCAGTACACCAAGGCTCAGCACCGTCGGGATCTGTTCGCTGGCAACGAAGTAATTGGCAATATCCTCCGCAATTTCTCCGGAAACCAGCGGGATCGTGCCGACATACGGTTCCTTCAGTCCCAGATCCTTGATGACGGACAGCGTGCCGGGGCCGACTGCACCGCCGACATCGAGCTTTCCGGCAGCATTCAGCGGGAGCTCGACAATGTAATTGTCTGCACAGCATTTCACATTGCCCCAACTGTCTGCGACTGCGATCATGCTGCCGATCTGTCCTTCCCCGTCCACGCGGAGGGTGAGCTGATCGCCTTCATTCTTCTGACTGTACCCCATCAAAGAGGCAGCCGTGGCAAGGCGCCCGAGTCCGGCCGTCACAACCGCCGAGGGCTTGTGGTACTGTTCGATCATGGACACCATATCCGTGGAGTCAATCGCAGAGGCTACCACACAGCCGTCTGCGGAAATTGCACGCTTCAAGATACTCATGTTTTCTCCTCTCCGACCGGCTTCCCGGCCACATACAGGATGCGCTGCGTCGTTTCACTGACCGGATGGAGCGTTTCCGGATCGTCCAGCCCCGCGTCCGCATCCCAGACAGCCAGCACATGCAGCCCGGCCTGCTCCAGCGCACGGCGGATCACTTCCTCCGGGTAGGCGCGTTCGGTGATGCATTCATCGCTTCGCTCCCATCCGGTTTCCTGCCTTTCAAAGAAGGTAAGCTGCATGTCCACCGTTGCCTGATCCTCCTGCAGCCGGTTGTCCCACGCGCAGAACAGATCCTCCAGATCATAGAAGAAGGCATTGTTCCCCAGGATCTCACGGTGCTTGTAGAGGGTATTCATATCAAAAATGAATAGTCCCCCCGGCTGTGCAAAAAGCGATACCCGGTCAAACACTGTCTGCACATCTTCGAGCGACGGCAGATGATTGAGACTGTCAAGCATGCAGGTCGTCACGTCGATCGTCCCGAACATATCCAGCTCGCGCATGTCCTGGCACAGATACTGGATCGGCAGCCCGCTCTCCATCTTCTTGTCCATCGCACACGAGAGCATGGCCGGAGAATTGTCCACGCCGATCACATCATACCCAAGCCGCGCCATCGCTTCACTGAAGCTGCCGCTCCCGCAGGCAAGGTCTGTCAGAAGTGTGCCGTCCGTGTCCGTCTGCAAATGCTGCTGCACCAGGAAATGCACCCGCGCCGCACGCTTGTCATACTGTACATCCTGCATCAGCGTATCGTAATACGCCGCAAAATTCATATAATCCATAGTATGCCCCTTACAGGCAAGCCCTCTCCCGGCGGAAGAGGGCTTGTTGTGATCAGTTCTTATTCAGGCCGCAGCACTTCTTGTACTTCTTGCCGCTGCCGCACGGACACGGATCGTTCGGGCCGACCTTTTTTTCAGCCTGACGAGCCTCGGGAGAACCGGCATTCGGTGCATCCGGCTTTGCCACCTGCTCACGCTGGGGTGCCTGGTTGAGCTGAACCGGAATGGTCAGCAGCATACGCACGGTATCCTCACGGATGCTCTCAACCATTGCATCAAACATCTCAAAGCCCTCATAACGATATTCAACGACCGGATTCTTCTGGCCGTAGCTGCGCAGGCCGATGCCCTTCTTGAGCTCCTGCATATCGTCGATGTGTGCCATCCACTTGGTATCAACCACCTTGAGCAGCACGACGCGCTCAAGCTCACGGATGAAGTCAGGGCCGCACATTTCTTCCTTCGCTGCATACTTGGCCTTTGCCTTTTCTGCAATGAACTGTGTGATGCTGGTCTTGGTCTGCTGTGCAAGCTCCTCGTCACTGAATACCAGATCACCGTCATCCAGGATCCAGCCCATGAAGTAATCACGCAGGCCGATCAGATTCCAGTTGTCCTGAACATCCTCCTCGCCCACATACTGCGATGTGATGGCCGGGATCAGCTCATCGAACATTTCCAGGATGGAATCGTGCAGATCCTCACCGTTGAGCACCTGACGGCGCTGGTTGTAGATGATCTCACGCTGGGCATTCATAACGTCATCGTAGTTGACAGTATTCTTACGGATGGAGAAGTTGCGGCCTTCGACCTTCTTCTGGGAGGAAGCAATAATCTTGGTCAGCCACTTGCTCTCGATCGGCTGGGTCTCCTCGACATTCAGGGAACGCATGACATTCTCCATGCGGTCACCGGCGAAAATACGCATCAGATCGTCCTCGACAGAGAGGAAGAAGCGGCTTTCGCCCGGGTCGCCCTGACGGCCGGAACGACCGCGAAGCTGGTTATCAATACGTCTCGATTCATGACGCTCCGTACCGATGATGAACAGACCGCCTGCCTCACGGACAGCAACGGCTGCCTCCTTGACCTGCTCGTCAAACTTCTTGTAAAGCTCCTGGTAAACGGCACGCGCTGCAAGGATCTCCTCGTTGTCGGTATCTGCAAAGCCGATGGCCTCGCTGATGATCTCCTCGGGATACTCGCGCTTGCGCAGCTCGGCTCTGGCGGAAAATTCCGCATTGCCGCCGAGAATGATATCGGTACCACGGCCTGCCATATTGGTTGCGATCGTAACGGCACCGAGCTTGCCGGCCTGTGCAACGATCTCTGCCTCCTTGGCATGGTACTTGGCATTGAGCACCTCGTGCTTGATGCCGCGGCGCTTCAGAAGCTGCGAGAGCAGCTCGGACTTCTCGATGGAAATGGTGCCGACCAGAACCGGCTGGCCTTTTTCATGGCACTCGATGATCTGGTCGATGATGCACTGATACTTGCCCTTTTCGGAGCGGTACACCTGATCCGGATGGTCGATACGGATGACCGGACGGTTGGTCGGGATCGCAATAACATCGAGCTTGTAGATCTCGCGGAACTCATCTTCCTCCGTCATTGCCGTACCGGTCATGCCGGACAGCTTGTTGTACAGACGGAAATAGTTCTGGAAGGTGATGGTCGCCAGAGTCTTGGACTCCTTCTGTACCTCTACGCCTTCCTTGGCCTCAATTGCCTGGTGCAGACCGTCATTGAAACGACGTCCGAGCATCTTACGGCCGGTGAATTCATCAATGATGACAACCTCGCCGTCCTCAACGATGTAGTCGATATCATTCTTCATGATACCGTGCGCACGGATGGCCTGGTTGATGTGATGCAGCAGCGTCATATTGTCCTGTGCCATCAGGTTGTCAACATGGAAATAGCGCTCTGCCTTCTCAACGCCCTTGCGGGTGATGGTTGCGGTCTTGGCCTTCTCATCAATGATGTAGTCGGCATCCTCGCTGACGTCCTCCTGCTCAACCTTGTCGTCGATCTCGACAACAGTGAAAGGCGTCAGGGTGCGTGCGAAATCGTCGGCGCGCTTGTACAGGTCAGTGGACTTGTCGCCCTGACCGGAAATGATCAGCGGCGTTCTGGCCTCGTCGATCAGGATGGAGTCCACCTCATCGACAATGGCAAAGTTCGGATCACGCTGTACCATGTCCTTCTTATAAATAACCATGTTGTCACGCAGGTAATCGAAACCGAACTCATTGTTCGTACCGTAGGTAATGTCGCAGTTGTAGGCAGCACGGCGCTGTGCATTGGTCAGGCCATGCAGGATGCAGCCGACTGTCAGGCCGAGGAAGCGGTGTACCTTGCCCATTTCCTCCGACTGGGTCTTTGCGAGGTAATCGTTGACCGTGACTACATGCACACCCTTGCCGGACAGTGCATTCGCATACGCTGCCAGGCAGGCAACGAGGGTCTTACCTTCACCGGTCTTCATCTCGGCGATTCTGCCCTGATGCAGAACGATGGCACCGATGATCTGCACTTCAAATGCACGCTTGCCAAGGACACGGTCGCCTGCTTCGCGGACAGTTGCCAGTGCTTCCGGCAGCAGCGTATCCAGCGTATCGCTGCCGTCTGCCAGACGCTCGCGGAACTCAAAGGTCTTTTCCTTGAGCTCGGCATCGCTCAGTGCCTTGTATTCCTCCTCCAGTGCAAGAACCTTGTTCTTGATCGGCTCAATACGGCTGAGCTCCTTGGCACTGTAGGATCCGAAAATGGAAGTGAGAATTCCCATGATATATCATACCGCCTTAATTCAAGATTCCGGGAGCATTCCCGCGCTCCCCCTGCATTCCTCCGGCGGGAGTGATGCAGATAGACATTATTATTTTATCTGATTTTGGCTGTTTTGTCAATAGCCAGCATAGATCGCCTGTGTTTTCCACAAAATTCAACAGCAAATTTTGGCAAGCTTGCCGTCATCCCTGGCATCCGGGGCAGAAGTCAGCCATCGGACATTCGCTGCACTTCGGCTTGCGGGCGCTGCATACATCGCGTCCGAACAGCACCACCCGGTGACAGAAATCCGAAGATTCCTCCGGGGGAAGCAGCCGCCGCAGCTCTGCTTCGACCTTCTCTGGTTCGGTCTGCTTTGTCAGCCCGAGGCGTCCGGTGATCCGGATAAAATGCGTATCCGCGACAACAGCGGGCTTTCCGTAGACATCTCCGAGCAGCAGATTGGCTGTCTTGCGGCCGATGCCGGGGAGCGTGAGCAGATCGTCCATATTGTCCGGGATCACGCCGTCGTAGACGGTCAGAAGCCGCTCACAGGCTGCCTTGATGCTTGCTGCCTTGGTGCGGTAGAAGCCGCAGGGACGGATGAGTGTTTCCAGCTCGGCCAGGTCTGCCTGCGCAAAGGCTTCAAGCGTCGGATAGCGTCTGAACAGCGGGCCGGTGACGATATTCACCCGTGCATCGGTACACTGTGCCGACAGCCTTGCCGCGATCATCAGCTCATAGGGCTTTTCATAGACAAGCGAGCAAAGCGCATCCGGATACCTTTCTTTCAGCACCCGGACTGCCTGCGCTGCGCGTTCTTTTTTCGTCATGCTCAGTCACCGACGGTATTCAGGATCTCGTCATTGAAGGTAACTGTGTACAGTGCTTCCTGCTCGGCATACCATTCGGTATAGGTGGTATTCTTGAGCTGCTCGATGATGGAGGTCTTCCATGCCGGGTCGCCCTGGCCGACAAAATACATCACATGTACGCCGTAATCCGTTTCCACCAGATCGGTGTCGCCGGTCTTTCTGGAAGGATCAAAGCACCAGTCATTGAAGGTCGGTACCATCTGGCCTTCCGTCACGCCGGAATACAGACCGCCGTTATTGGCAGAGCCGGGGTCTCCGGTTCTCTCCTCTGCGAGCTTGCCGAAGCTCTCCTCGGTCGCTTCGCCTGCCTTCCATTCATCAAGACATGCCTGTGCATCTGCGCGTGCCTTCTCAAAGGCTGCATCCATATCCGCATCGGAAGCCTCTGATGCATCGCCGTCCAGATAATCCGATACCGCAAACAGGATGTGACGGACATCAATGGTCGGCTTCTCATCGCGGCCGGGCTCACGGGTCAGATAATAGGCATAGTAGCTGCCCTCTGACTCAACGACATACACATCCCCGACCTTGGCGCCGCCGAATGCCCATTCGGAAAGCTCTGCGCCATCGACATAGGTGTAATCGTCACGCACATAATTCTGAACGTAGCCGGCAGCCTCCTCCTCGGAGTAGCCCTGGTACTTCACAAGCACCTCGGTGCCGACCTTCTGGAATGCCTCAAGGCTTCCGGCCTTCTTGAACTGTGCCACATAGTCCTCGGCAATTTCCTTGGTCATCGCATCGGCATCGGAAGCCTCAGTGGTTTCCTCCTCAGTCACGGTTTCCGTCTCAGCTTCAGTCGTTTCCTCGGCTGCCGTGGTCTGAGCATCGGTTTCTTCACCGGCAGTTTCTTCTGTTGTCTCCTCTTCGGCAGAAGGATCGGTATAAGTCAGCGGGAAGAAGCAGAGGCCGCAGGTGTTGTACTCGGATTCATGCTCGGCATAATAGCTCTCGATTTCTTCATCCGTGAAGGTCATGTCCTCGAACACCTTATTATAATATGCCGCAGCATAGGCATTGAGCTCCATGGCCTGGCGGGCAGCCTCCTCGGTCATGCCTTCACCGTAATCAGCCAGATTCAGCGCCGCAAACTGCTCGTCGATCAAAGCACGGTCAGATTCCGGCAGCTCGAATCCGGCTGCACGGCCTGCCTCGGTCAGTACCAGCTCCTGTCCGACATTCGCCTTGGCCTGGCTCATAATGAGATCATACCAGGTCGAGCCGTCGCCGTTCGGGCCCTCCTGCGAACGCAGGGACTGGGAAAGATCCATGCCGTAGTACTGGAGCATTTCATCGCCGTAGTAGGAGCGGAACATCTGGATATAATCATAGTAGAAATACTGCATCATATCCTTGGAAACGCCCACATGCTCCGTGTAGGCAGCATCATTCTCCGGATCCACAATGCCTGCCGGTGCCTTGGCAGGATTGGAGCGCATCTGCCAGAGTCCCACGCCGCCAAGCGCCGCAATGGCAACAACCGCTGCTGCGATGCCGGCAATGGCGCCGCCCTTTCCGCGGGTCTTCTCCGGCTTTTCCGCAGCGGGTTCAGCCGGTGCAGCTTCCTCCGGTGCCGGGGTCTCCTCCTCTGTCTCCTGATAGTCGCCAAGAATACCGGTGTATTCCTCCTCCGGTGTCTCCGGCGTCTGCAGTTCGTCCTTATTACTCATGTAACGTCATCCTTTCTCACCCAGATCAGATCTTGCCGTCCGGATCGGTATTCGGGTATTCGATCCCGTCCTCCAGCGCGGACAGCCTGTTGTACAGCAGATAGATCCGCTGGGTCGTATTTTCCAGAAAATAATAGTGCAGCAGGTACGGCACAAGCAGTCCCAGCAGGATCAGCGCCAGCAGGAACAGCCCGACAGTCCGGAAGTACAGAGCCATTCCCAGTGCCATGAAAAAGGCCAGTCCCACAAGAATGCATACCAGAAAATGCACAAACCGCTCATGCTGCATAAAGCCGATCTGTACCAGCGTTTCCCGGCGGATCGCAGGAATCTGCTGCGGATCCGGGTGTTCCAGAAAGCCGCGCAGGAAGGATTCCCAGGCATTCATATAGATTCGCATTTCCGTTCCTCCTGTCTTTACCTGATTGCCGCGACGATGCACAACACTACCATTATACCACATGCAGGCCGGAATTGCAAGGAATTTCACAAAAATATCATTCAAATATTTGATAGGCGGGCTCCGACGCGAAAAAAATCCGGAAACTGTATTGACTTTGTACGGAAAAAGTAGTATAATTAGTATGTTGACTGCGGACAGTTGTCCGCAAAATCTATCAGGCAAGGAAGGATGTTCATATGACACGGAACATTGCTGTCATCAAGGGTGACGGTATCGGCCCGGAAATCGTCAATGAGGCGATGAAGGTGCTCGACAGCGCCGCTCAGAAGTTCGGACACACATTCAATTATACCCAGCTGCTTATGGGCGGCTGCTCCATTGACGCTTACGGCGAGCCGCTGACAGACGAAACGATCGCTGCCTGCAAGGCCGCAGATGCCGTGCTGATGGGCTCCATCGGCGGCAATACCACTACTTCCCCGTGGTACAAGCTCCCCGCACATCTGCGTCCGGAGGCAGGCCTGCTGAAGCTGCGCAAGTCGCTTGGCCTGTTTGCAAACCTGCGTCCGTGCGTGCTTTATCCGGAGCTGCGTGCAGCATGCACCCTCCGCGAGGACATCAGTGAGAAGGGCTTTGACATGCTCATCATGCGCGAGCTGACAGGCGGTCTGTATTTCGGCGAGCGCAGAACTGAGGAGATCGACGGCGTGACAACTGCCATTGATACCCTCAAATATGACGAGAACGAGATCCGCCGCATTGCTGTCAAGGCATTTGAAGTGGCCATGAAGCGCAATAAGAAGGTCACCAGCGTTGACAAGGCGAATGTCCTCGATACCTCCCGCCTGTGGAGAAAGATCGTGGAGGAGGTTGCCAAGGATTATCCCGAGGTCACCCTCGAGCATGCACTTGTGGACAGCACGGCCATGCAGATCGTTCGCAATCCTTCGCAGTTCGATGTGATGGTCACGGAGAATATGTTCGGTGACATTCTCTCCGATGAAGCGGCTATGGTTACCGGTTCTCTCGGCATGCTGCCGAGTGCTTCGCTCAATGAGACCTCCTTTGGCCTGTATGAGCCGTCCGGCGGTTCGGCTCCGGACATTGCCGGCAAGAACATTGCCAATCCGATCGCTGCCATCCTTTCCGGCGCAATGCTGCTGCGATATTCGTTTGATATGCAGGCAGAGGCAGATGCCGTTGAGAATGCCGTCAAGCAGGTACTCGCAGAGGGCTACCGCACCGGCGACATCATGAGCGAAGGCTGCAAGCAGGTTTCCTGCTCCGAAATGGGCAGCCTGATTGCCGAAAGAGTCTGACACCATCGGAGCGGAGGCTCCGTGACTGATAAACAATCCAATGAAAGAAGGCTTTTACAATGGAAAAGAAGAATATCGACTGGGGCAATCTGGGATTTGCCTACGTCAAGACGGACAAGCGCTATGTTTCCACCTGGAAGGATGGCGCATGGGATGCCGGCACACTGACTGAGGATGCCACCATCACCATGAGCGAATGTGCCTGCGTACTCCAGTATGCACAGACCGTATTTGAAGGCCTGAAGGCTTACACCACCGAGGACGGCCGCATCGTGACCTTCCGCCCCGATCTGAATGCAGAGCGTCTGGCACAGTCCGCTGCAAGACTGGAAATGCCTGTATTCCCGCAGGATCGTTTCATTGACGCCGTTACACAGGTCGTTAAGGCCAATGAGGGCTTCGTTCCGCCCTACGGCAGCGGTGCAACACTGTACATCCGTCCGTTCATGTTCGGTATCAACGAGGTTATCGGCGTTAAGCCCGCGACCGAGTACCAGTTCCGCATCTTCTGCACGCCGGTAGGCCCCTACTTCAAGGGCGGTGCCAAGCCGATCACGCTGCGCGTTTCTGATCTTGACCGCGCTGCACCTCACGGCACCGGCAACATCAAGGCAGGTCTGAACTACGCAATGAGCCTGCACACCCTGATGGATGCGCACCGCGCAGGATATGACGAGAATATGTTCCTCGACCCGGCAACGCACACCAAGGTTGAGGAGACCGGCGGTGCCAACTTCCTGTTCGTTACCAAGGACGGCAAGGTCGTTACCCCGAAGTCCAATTCCATCCTGCCCTCCATCACCCGCCGCAGCCTGGTTTCCGTTGCCAAGGAATACCTTGGTCTGGAAGTCGAGGAGCGTGAGGTGCTCTTTGAAGAGGTCAAGGATTTCGCAGAGTGCGGTCTGTGCGGTACAGCTGCAGTCATCTCCCCGGTCGGCAAGATCGTCGATCACGGCAACGAGATCTGCTTCCCGTCCGGCATGGAGAAGATGGGTCCGACCATCCAGAAGCTCTACGATACCCTCACCGGCATCCAGATGGGTCGCATCGAAGCACCCACCGGCTGGATCCACGAGATCAAGTAAGTATTTGCAGCACCTCTGTTCCGGGGGTGCTGCTTTTTGTCGGATTTGACATCGGGGGCAGCATCATGGTATACTATAGATACAGAAAGGAATGATGCTCATGAACCGGGATACCGCAAAGCGACAGATCCTGCATTACCTCGTGCTGATCCTCGGCAGCCTGACCGCCGCATTTTCTTTGGAAAAGATCCTGCTGCCCGCAACCATCATGGACGGCGGCATGGTGGGTATTGCCATGATTATTTCACGGCTGACCGGCCTGCCGCTCGGCATTCTAACAATTTTGCTCAATCTTCCCATGGTCTGGATCGGCGGCAGGCGTCTGGAGAAATCCTTCTTCATTCGTACCCTCACGGCAATGGGGACATTCTCCCTCGCCCTGAGCCTTTTCGGCAGTCAGGCATTTTCCGGGCTGACCATTACGGAGGATAAGCTCCTGGCTACCGTCTTCGGCGGTCTCCTGCTCGGATTCGGTGTCGGGCTTGTTCTGCTGGCAGGCGGATGCCTCGACGGAACCGAAGCCGTTGCCATCCTCATCAGCAAGCGCATGAATGTCTCCGTCGGGCAGGTCGTGCTCTTCTTCAATGTGCTGATCTACCTGGCAGCCGGAATCCTGTTTGATCTCGACAGTGCGCTGTATTCCATGCTGACGTACATCATCGTTTCCCGCGTCGAGGATTTTGTGAATACCGGCATGCAGCAGGGCAAGGCCGTCATGATCATTACCGATCAGGGTGAGCAGATCGCACAGGACATCTACGATTCCCTCGGAAGAACCGTCACCCTCATCGAAGGCAGCGGCCTGATCTCCGGTGAAAAGATTGTCCTGTACTGTGTCATCACCCGTATTGAACTGTCTACGATGCGCAAGATCATTGAAAAGGACGATTATTCCGCATTCATGTCCGTTTCCGATGTGTCCGAGATCGTCGGCAAGCACATCAAGAGCCATGCCCGCCCCGCGCCTCCCCTGCCGCTGGCTGACGAAGCCAATACAGATTGATTTCTTTGGTGCCGTTTCTCCGGGAGCGGCACTGTTATTTTGCACAAATGCCAACAAACAGGAATGCAATAATTTTACGCAACAGAAGTGATGGATTCTGCGCCGTTTCTTGACATCCATGCCAGGATATGCTATAATAAAAATATCACAGATGTAAATATGTTTTACGTTAATAGACCAATGTCTATCAGAATTTGCCATGCGAAATACTTTATTTTTGATTAAGATACGGAATTTCGCTTGACAAGTGAACTAAAATATGCTATAATACATCTGTACTAACACAAGTAATACACTTGTGTATCATAGAACCCCGTCTGCGGGGAGGAGGAATTGCTATGGAAAAGAAAAAGAAAAAGCCAATTGTCATTGTCATCATCATTCTGCTGGTGCTGGCGCTGATCGTATTCGGGATCGTAGCCTGCTCCCGTGCGCTCTCGTCGTCGCTCGAACAGCTTTCAGCCGGAATGATCGAGGTCGCGGAGGTGGAACGCCGCGACATTACCAATGACATCAGCGTTTCCGGACAGGTCGAGAGCGAGAACATCGTCAAGGTCACTACCACCGTCACCGCCAAGGTCAAGGAGCTCAATGTCGAGGTCGGCAGCGAGGTCAACAAGGGCGATGTGCTGTGCGTCTTTGACAGCTCCGATCTTCAGACCCAGTATGACACTCTGCTCAAATCCCAGCAGAATGCTGCCGGTATGACAGAGAACACCCACAAGATCAATGAGCGCAACCTGGAAAATGCCAAGACCGACAAGCAGACGAACCTGCAGCAGGCACAGCGCGCCATTGATGAGGCGATCCGCTCCCGCGACAATGCTTATGCCAAGGAGCGTGATCTGGTCAACCAGTACAACGACCAGGCAGCCAAGCGCGACGATATCTACAACCGCATGAATGCCGGCGTGGATATGGAGACTTATGCAGAACTGAATGCACAGTTCCAGCAGGCTGACGCTACCGTTGCAAGCATCGGCGCTCAGCTCGATACTCTCCGCGAATCCCTGCCGTCCTATGATTCGGCAGTACAGTCTGCCAAGGATGCATATGCTTCCGCTGAGAGAAGCGCAGATGCCATGATCCAGAGCTACCAGGATGCCCTGGACGCGGAGCAGTTCTCGAACGGCACGGATTCCCAGACAGAGCTTGACAAGCTCGCAGATGCCATTGCAGACTGCACTGTCCGCGCTCCCAAGGGCGGCATCATTACTTCCCTGAATGTTGCTGTCGGTTCCCTGCCGACCTCTGAGGCCATCATGACCATTGAGGACAAGGATGCCCTCAAGATCACTGTTTCCATCGCAGAGCAGGATATTCTCAAGATCCAGCAGGGTCAGCGTGCCGTTGTCAAGACCAATGCCACCGGCGACGAGGAATTTGAAGCCAAGGTCAGCCGCGTTGTCAACATTTACAAGGGCGGCGAGCCGAGCGCGTACGGTCAGACCTCCAGCGGCGGCTATTCCGCAGAGATCTCCATTGATGACAAGGATCACAAGCTCCTGATCGGCATGAATGCCAAGGTTCGCATCATCCTCGACGAGAAGGAAGACGTTCTTGCCGTTCCCTATGAGTCCATCATTGAGGACGAGGACGGCACCTTCCATGTACTGCTCGCTGACAAGCATGACGACAATGTCACCTATGCCAAGGCAGCCAAGGTCACTCCCGGTATGGAAGGCAGCTACTACACCGAGATCACTTCGGACGAGGTCAAGGAAGGCGATCAGGTCGTGATCACTCCCGGCGATTACAAGGACGGCGATGTGCTCCCGATCTTTGACTTCAATGCAGCAGTAGCAGCATCGCAGGAAGGCGGTGCGGACGGCAATGAGTAAAACTGTCATTTCCATGCGCGGCATCATCAAGCGCTATTACATCGGCAAGCCCAATGAACTGCAGATTCTCAACGGAATCGACCTTGATGTACAGGAGGGCGAATTTCTCTCCATCGTCGGCCAGTCCGGCTCCGGTAAAAGTACCCTCATGAATATGATCGGTGCGCTTGACCGTCCGACAGAGGGCACCTACTGTCTCAACGGCGTAGACATCAGTACCTTGAATGATGTTGAGCTCAGCCGCATCCGCAACAAGGAGATCGGCTTCGTATTCCAGACATTCAACCTGATCTCGCGTACCAGCGCCCTCAAGAATGTTGAAATGCCGATGATGTATGCCGGCATTCCGCGCAAAGAGCGACTCAGACGCGCAGAAGAGCTGCTCGCGATCGTAGATATGGCCGACCGTGCCGACCACCAGCCCAATGAGCTTTCCGGCGGTCAGAAGCAGCGTGTCGCCATTGCCAGAGCCATGGCGAATCATCCCTCGATCCTCCTGGCTGATGAGCCCACCGGTGCCCTTGATTCCAAGACCGGACGCCTCATCATGGATTTGTTTCACAAGCTCCACCGCGAGGAGGGTACGACCATCGTCCTCATCACGCATTCCAATGAGCTGGCCGCCGAGACGGAGCGCATCGTTACCATCAGCGACGGCAGCATTATCGGAGATACGGGGGTGAAAGCAGATGCAGCTGATTGAAAATCTGCGGCTTGCCTTCACTTCCCTGCTTGCCAACAAGATGCGTGCGCTGCTGACGATGCTCGGAATCATCATCGGCATCAGCGCCGTGATCCTCATTACGACGATTGGTACGTCCATCCAGAAAACACTGACGAATACCTTCAATTCCCTCGGCAACTTCAATATCTTTACCGTCGATGTCTGGCTCAATGAAAACGATGACGGTGAAGGATTCATTGAAAGCGAGATGATCTCCCGTGAGATGATCGACGAGGTCATTGCAATGTATCCCGGTCAGTTCTCCCTGGAGATGTCACAGAGCGGCGGTACTGTTACCACGCAGAATGAAAACGGCGATGTCATCACCATGGACATTACCGGCGTCATGGATGTCGTTCCCGCTGCCGATCATCTGCGCGGCAGAACCATCCAGTACAAGGACAGCCAGAACAAGAAAAACGCCATTTATGTCACCGACCTGTTTGTCCGGCAGTATTTCCCCGAAGGCGCCGACCCCATCGGACAGACCGTCAATCTGACCTTTGAGAACGGCGTGTCTGCGGATTTCACCATTGTCGGCTATGACAAGCTCCCGAAGATCTATGAAAAGAAATTTGCCCCCGGCACAAAGGAGATCGACAAGACCACGCCTGCTGCCGTTCCGCTCGATTCCCTGCTGTCCATTCTCCATCAGGAGATCCGGCCGAATGACCGCGTGTACATCCGCTACAATACCGACTACGATATGGAGACGATGCAGCAGGAGCTTCAGGAATTCTTCGATGAGAAGTATGCAGAATACCCGCGCTACTACATCACGGTCAGAGATCAGCAGAGCGAGCTTGGCATGATCAATACGGTCATCAATATTGTCACCATCGCCATTTCTGTCATCGCTGCCATTTCCCTGATCGTCGGCGGTGTGGGCGTCATGAATATCATGCTTGTTTCCATCACGGAACGCACCAAGGAAATCGGCATCCGGAAGGCACTCGGCGCACAGAACAGCGCGATCCGCCTGCAATTTGTCGTGGAGGCCATCATGATCTGCCTAATCGGCGGCGTGATCGGCATTCTGCTGGGCATCTTCGGCGGTATGGCCATCGGCTGGATCGCCAAGCTCCTGGTCGAGCAGTTCTATGCGGAATATGCAGAGCTGATCGCCATTACCATTCAGCCGTCGATCCCGGCCATTCTGGTCGCTGTCTTCTTCTCGATCCTGACCGGTGTCTTCTTCGGCTACTATCCGGCCAACAAGGCGGCGCACATGAATCCCATTGATGCGCTGCGGTATGACTGATATGCATTTCACAGAAAGGGGGCGGTGCTTTGGAATTCATTGAGAATATCCGCATTGCATTCACCTCGCTCTTTGCCAATAAGATGCGTTCCCTGCTCACCATGCTCGGCATCATCATTGGCATCAGTGCGGTCATCATGATCACAACCATCGGTTCCTCCATCCAGAAAACCCTGACGAATACCTTCTCCTCCATCGGACAGTTCAACTACTTTACTGCATTTCTCAGCATTACCGAGGAGGATGTGGCAATCACGCAGGATGATTTCATCAGCCGTGATATGCTCGATGAGCTGGTGGAAAAATATCCCGACTATTTCACACCGGATCTCTCGCAGGATTTCGGGCAGGCCACCACACGCAATTACAAGGGACAGACGGTGACCATGACGCTCAACGGCCTGCTTTCCTCCGAGCCGATGAATGACCACCTGCGCGGCAGAACCATTTCCTACGAGGACAGCACGCGCCGCAAGAATGCCATCTATGTGTCTGATCTGTTTGTGCGCCAGTACTTCCCCCCGGGAACCGATCCGATCGGGCAGACGGTGAATCTGACACTGGAGGACGGCGTTTCCGCAGACTTCGTGATCGTCGGCTATGATAAGCTGCCGAAGATCTATGAAAAGATGTTTGATCCCGGCACAAAGGAGATCGACAAGGTCTCCCCTGCTGCTGTTCCGCTTGATACCATGCTGAACCTGGAGCATCAGGAGCTCAAAAACAATTACTACGCTACGATCTACTACAACCTCGATTATGATGCAGCTATGCAGCAGGAGGTACTACAGGAATTCTTTGACGACAAATACGCCGAAAAGAAGGGCATCCAGGTCTTCGTGCAGAATGTGCAGGACGAGATCAAGATCATCAATGCCGTCATTTCCGTCATTACGATCGCCATTTCGATCATTGCCGCGATCTCGCTGATCGTCGGCGGTGTGGGTGTCATGAATATTATGCTCGTGTCCATCACGGAGCGCACCAAGGAAATCGGCATCCGCAAGGCACTCGGTGCGCAGAATGACAGCATCCGGATGCAGTTCGTCATTGAAGCGATCATGCTGTGTCTGATCGGCGGAATCATCGGCATTCTGCTGGGCATCATCGGCGGTATGGCCATCGGGTGGATCGCCAAGCTCTTTGTAGAGCATTTCTACGCGGAATATGCAGAGCTCATTGCGATCATCATTCAGCCGTCGATCCCGGCCATTGTGATCTCGGTGCTGTTTTCGATTCTCACCGGTGTCTTCTTCGGCTACTACCCGGCCAACAAGGCAGCAAAGATGAATCCGATTGATGCACTGCGGTATGATTGACAAGTCCATACACCAGAAAAAGCGCAGCTCCGGCATTCCCGGAGCTGTGCTTTTGTAGGTCAAAAAGGATGTTTTCAGAAGGGCGTACCGAATTCATCTCTTGTTTTTGCGGGGTGCGATCTCCGGCTGCGGCTGCGGCGCCTCTTCAAGGTGTTTGGTTCTGGCCTTCTCAAGGAAGTATTGATTACCTCTGACAAAGAAATGATCGAATGGTTCCGCAATGCGTGAGCTGTAACCTCAAGCGGAATATAGATGATGTGCTGATCAGGGACAGAGAGACTGTGTGCAGGAGTCCAGCTTTGCAGCGAACTGACGTTTTGCATATGGCATGATGGAATCAGTCCTGCATTTTCTTTGACAAAGCTGCACCATCCTGACTGCCGCAGATCTGGTTGTCACTTGATCAGGCTCTCAAGCGTTCCGAACAATATATCGTTGTCTATCGGCTTGCTGAGGTGTGCATTCATTCCGGCTTGCAGAC
>CACZPI010000076.1 GCA_902783005.1 uncultured Ruminococcus sp.
CGCCGAGCTGCTCCCAATGCGGAGAATGCAGCTCGGAGGCAATCTCGATCACGGCGCCGGTCGGCTTGTAGCGGTACTGCATCAGGAAGCCTTGATGCGCACGAAGCTGTCAGGCAGCAGGATGCCCCAGCCCACATACGCTTCGGAGCGAAGCACGATCTGGTTGTTGCGCTTGAGGTCGCCCTGGCCGTCCGGATCACCGAAGCGGATGACCTCGAATGTGATCTGCTCGGCGTAGCCCCAGCGGAATGCACCCGCGAAGTCACCGACAATCGCAAGATCCTTTGCCGTCGCAGGAGACGTATCAAATGCGACCGTATTGTTGATATCCGCCGCCAGACCGCCGCCGAAGGTGCCGGGATTGCCGCCGAAGCGGTATTCCGGATAGACCGGCAGACCGGTTCCGGATGCCTTCATGGCGCCGAGAGCCGCACCGAAGGCCGGTGCCATGGCAATGCCGGACACATCGCCGCCCGCAGTCTGGATGGCCTGCACGGCGCTGTCCACATTCTCGTCAGGCGCCGCGGACGAATAGGTCACCGCAGCAATGCCGGGCGCATCAAAGCAGTTGTCTCCGATGGCGGGGGAAGCCGTCTTTGTCGCCGGATTCAGACCGTGCATCGCCATAATGTCAAACGCACGGGCGATCTTCTTCGAGAAGCCGTCCGTGAAGGCATTCATGTACGGGAGCTGCTTTTCCGCGGCAAGATGAATAAACTCATCCGTCAGACGGTGCTGGTAAACGACTTTCAGCGGCTTGATCGACACCTTGCCGAATTCCGCTTCACCTGCGGGCTTCTGTCCGCCTTCCCCGACAATGGCAGCTTCGCCGTCCATCGAGAATGTGAAAATGTCGATGCCGGAAAACGGCAGCGGCTCGGAGGCAGAGAGCTTTGCCAGCGTGGAATGTCCCTTGACCTTGTCGAACAGCTCTGCCGTCAGCTCCGGGTTGAAAAGCTGCTTGTCATCCCCGTAGGTTGTGGTTGTAATGGTAGGCATGGATGATTCTCCTTTCAGTGTTTGAGATTGCGCAGCATATCGAGCAGCGCTTCCTGCTTCGTGTCCTTCTCCGGATGCTCCGGCTGGAAATGCGGCGTACCTGCGCCCTTTGCAGCAAAGCCCGCGAGCTTTTCGGCATCCTTCCGGATCTCCTCCTCAGTATCACCGGTCAGCCGCCCGGCAAGCTCCTCCGGCAGTCCTGCCATGAGTGCCGCCTTCTCGCAGTAGCATTTGCGCATTTCGGACTTCTGTTCATTCCTGAGCGCATCGAGCGCCTGCTGATGTGCCTCCGGGGAGATCCAGCCCTCGAATTCCGCTGCCTTCGCCGCCGCTGCCACCTCGATCAGCGGTGCCGCAGCGGCATCGAATTCCGCCTGTGTGGTGATGGGGGTGAATTCCTCATGCATTTTGATTCCTCCTTTTTCCTGATAGCTTTTGATTACGCCCGCACCGACCTGCGCAGGAACGGCAACGAAGCTCCATTCATAAGCATCCGTGATGCCGTCGAGCACCGTATGGCAGGGCTGTCCGTTGTAGATCTCACCGCGTTTGTGCGTGCATCCGCCCTTCGTCAGATCCTGCCCGCAGACCGAGCAAATGCGGCGCGATACGCTGCACGAAACGCTGACTTCCTTCTTGATGCCGGCGTCGATCTCCTTGATGAGGTCGGCGTTGGCGTCGGTTCTGACCATGTAGGCATAGCCTTTCAGATACCGGTACACGCCGCCCCATGCAGTCTGTCTGCCTGCATCGGTGACAACTTCGGTGTCATAGATCCGGGCAGACTGGTTGTCCGCAGTCGGATTGTGGTCAAAAATACCGGTCTTTCCTACAAAAAGACCGGCCATCTCGCCGAGCGCCTCATCCGAAAAGCGCTCCCCGTCCCGGTCAATGTCGTTGTGGCACAGCACGATCGGGAAGATATACAGCTCCTCCGCCTTGAAGCTCCGGCGGGTCAGAGCATTGATCTTGTTCAAAGTTTCTTTGTCCATTTCTTCACCTCTCAATAGCCGATAAGCTGCTTGCGCTTCCTGTCCTTTGCCAGCGCCGCCGCCCAGTGGGCGAGCGTGACCGATTCGAGCAGTCCCGCATCTGCCTGCGGGATCAGGGACGCATAGCCGAAGCCGCCGTTTGATCCGATGCTGCGGTGTTCGCAGTTGGCGGCGATCTGCGTCAGCGAGGGCTGCGCCATGTGCGTGATCTTCCCGTCAAACAGATTCGTTTCAAAGAGCGAATTTGCCGTGATGATCTCCGCGACCTTCGGCAGGACAGGCTTGCATTTCACACCGGCATGTTTCATATCCTCCATGAGAATGGGTGCCCCCGCAGCACCGTCAATGACGACCTTCTCCGCCGAAGGGCTGCGCAGATAGTCCAGGATCCAGGCGGTGCCGTCCCGCAGGCTGCGGCAGTCGATGGCTTCAACGAAGATCCTGCCGTCCGCCGTTCTGACCGCTGCCGCAAGGGAGACGGTCTCCTGCCGGAATTTCACGCCGTAGAATACATGCACGGGGCTTGCGAGCTCCGGCGGGGTGTCTGCCTTGTACCAGAGCCATTCCTTTTCGGAAATGGCGGATTTCTGGGAATACGACAGCCACAGGCCAAGCCGCTGGATGTTGTCGTCCACCTGATCGTCACCAAGCTCCGAGCGCACGGTGCGCTCTGTGAG
>CACZPI010000077.1 GCA_902783005.1 uncultured Ruminococcus sp.
ATGCTGGTATGGCTCAGTTGGTAGAGCAGCGCATTCGTAATGCGCAGGTCGTCGGTTCGAGTCCGACTACCAGCTCCAGATTTTTATAGAAATATGGGCGTTTTCTAAAAATGGAAAACGCTCTGTTTCTTTTTCCGGAAGCGTGAGGGCACTATCAGGGCACTATTGCCGCCGGTCATGCTTCTTTGACAGGGCGGGAGCTGTCTGTCTTGGTGATCGTCAGCATACTGTCAAGGAGGTTTGCTGCCTGGACATCTGCCTCCTCGACCAAATGCAAATATTTGTTTGTCGTGTTCAGCTCCGAATGTCCGAGACGGGTCTGCACTGCTTTGATGTCTACGCCTCCATATAATAGGAGTGTTGCCGATGTATGCCGGAGGGAATGAAATTTTCTGTGTTTCAGCCCGTGACGCTTTAAGAACTTTGGAAACTGCTTGGAGGGTGTCTGCGGGTGCATGATCGTTCCGTCAAACTGTGTGAACAACCAACCCTCTTCGTGCCATGCCGTCCCTAACCGGGCGGCTTCTTCTTTTTTCTGCTGTTCCAACATTTTCACAAGGTCGATGCAATGCCTGTTGACGGTCACGTTTCTGACTTCATAATCTTTTGGCGGCTTAATGCTAATGGGCTGTCCTGCTAACTTAAATGCACTACGTTCAATGCTGACAGTCTGGCTTGTATAGTTGAAGTCAGAGAATCGTAAAGCACAAAGCTCACCGGCACGCGCTCCTGTAATAATAGCAAGCTGCACCAGCGTCTGAAACTGTAAATCCTCCTGTTCCAGACAGGACAGCATTTCGGCGGCTTCCTGTTTTGTGAATATTACAACCTTCGGCGTTTGGTTCTTCGGGAGTGTGAGCCGTTTTGCGTCTGCCGGATTGTACGGGATCAGCTCGAGCTTGACAGCTTGTTTCAGGATGGATTGCAGGACGGCGAGTTTCCGCTTAACAGATGCAGGGGCGAGTTTGGGACTGGCTGCATCTGGTTCACCGGAACGGCGTTTCTTGACGTTGCCCTGCAACTGTTCTACAAACGCCTGAACATGCGCCGGACGAATATCCTTCAATTTCATATTTCCAAAAGCCGGAATAACCGTTTTGTTGATTTCTTTTTGATAGTCCGACCATGTGCGAGGGGATAACCGTCCCTTTTGGATTTCGAGATACTTTGGGCAGAAGTCGGCGAGCTTCATGCTCCCCTGCACTGATGCAAGCCCGTTTCTGCATTCTTCTTCAAACAGTGTGACCTGCCGGTTCAGCTCCCGTTCGATCTGACGGGAACTCATGCCGGGCGAGGGCTTCCATGTCATTTCGTAAGGTTTCCGTTTTGTGCCGTCTACATTGTAACCGGCAGAGACACGGATTCTGTACGAAACGATCTCACCGTGTTTATTCTTTCGAGGGGTTATGTTTGCCATTTTCAACGCCTCCAAACGTTTCTAAAAGATGACGGAATTCGACCTCGCAGCGAAACTGTGCGCTTGCAAGCTGGGCGGTTAAAAGCGCATTTTCCATTGCTGCAAAAGAATCATGAAGCGCATTTTTCTCTGCATCCGGCAGGAATCCGGCGGCCGCTTCAACTACTGGATATTCCTTTGTGATGTCCGGTCTCATGTGGGCTTGCAGCTCAAAATACAGCCGAAAAGCGTCGGCCAATTTGCCGATTCCGGGATAGCTTAAAACAGCGTCAGCAAAAAAGCGTGCTTCGGAGCTGCTCGCAAGCGTGCTGACACCCTCTTCTGTCAATCCTGTTGCAAGTGCTGCGTTTTTGACGTCGGTGTCAACGGATGCGACGTCTGTCAAGCCGAGAAGATAATCTGCCGACACATTCAAAAAACGGCCAATTTCGGCAATCTGCTGTGCGTTTGGCGTGCGCGTTCCGCTGCACCAATACGAAACAACATTCGGTTTCTGCCCGAGGTGTTCCGCGAGGTCGCGCTGTGAAATACTTGCCCTCGCGATTGCGGCGGCGATTCTGTAGCCAACAGCCCTGTTAAAATCCTGCATCAAAATCCCTCCAATATAACTCTTCTGTTATGTTGTCTGTCAATGATAACAAAATATATTGACAGGCGGCGTGAAATATGGTATGCTGATAGTGGTGATGATGTTATGCTTTACCGACATTATAACACAACAGTTATCATTTGTCAACTATCACCGAAAAAATTTTTTAGGAGGGCTTTTTTATGGTAAGAGCAAATGCAGAAATCCGCGATTTGATGCGGAAAAATCGCATTCCGGTCTGGGCGGTTGCGGCTGCGATCGGCATTCACGAAAACACGCTACTGCGGCGTCTCCGGTTTGAATTGCCGACCTCGGAGCGCGAGCACGTTCTGCGGATCGTCGAACGCCTCGCACACGATCGTGACGAAAAGGAGGCCGAGAAGAATGTCTGAAATTCCGAAAATGCTGAGCGTCGATGAAACAGCGCGGACGTTTGGGCTGTCGCGTTACGCTGTGAGGATGCTGCTTCTATCGGGCAAGGTTCACGGGCTGCGGATTGGCCGTGGCAAGCTGCTTTGCAACTGCGATTCTCTGGAGCGGTATCTTTCGGAATCCTATGTCAACGAACCCGAAACAAACAACGATTCCGGCGGCATTCGTCCTATGGTGCTACGATGAACTACAATCTTTTCGACGTCGTCCGGCGTTGCTGTTCGATCGTTGACGTTTGCGAGGCGCTCGGGATCGAGTTGAAAAAATCCGGGCGGCGTTATGTCTGCTGCTGTCCGGCACACGCCGAGAAAACACCGTCCTGCACGATTTTCCCGGAGGAAAACCGTTTCTATTGTTTCGGCTGCGGCGCTCGCGGCGACGTGATCGAGCTTTTCCGCGTTGTAAAGCGCTATTCAAGGCCGATTGACGCGGCGCGGGAGCTGGCAGCAGCGGCGGGCATTCCTACTGACGCGGATAAACCATGTGCAAAGAAGCGCGGCGAGCCTGCGGCACCGACCGACGCGCAGCTTTTGGCGGCTTTTGAGTCCTGGCAGCGGACGTCGTTTTACTGGCTGCGAAAATACGCGATTTGGGCTGATCTGATTTTAGAAGAACTGCGACCACGGCAGACAACTGACGCGCTGCATCCGCTTTTTGTCGAGTCGCTAAAAAACCGCGAATTTGTAAGGTATTTGCTCGATGCTTTGGCAACGGGCACGGACGCGGATAAAATTGATCTTTACAAACTTTTCAAAAAGGAGGTTGATGCGATTGCAAAAAGATGCGAGACGATTTTTAGCGAATGACGCGGCTTTTCGGGCAGCGCTGGCGGCTGATTATACGGCACAGCAAGCGACGGCCACGGCACGCGCTCTGAATTTTGACGCAGTTTTGATTGAAAAGCTGGCTCAGTTAGACCCGCTGCAATATCACCGCAGTGATCGCGGCAGCGCCTCACTTTTCGCCGACATGTTTCGGCACAAATTGCGATTTGATGCCACTGCGCGGGAATGGAGATATTATGACGGTTGTGTGTGGAGGCTGGATGTTGGCGGTATGGTCGCGCACCAGCTTGCGAAGGCGCTTTTTGATGCGCTGATGCATTATGCATGCGGAATCCATGACGAGGAATTGCAAACCGCATTCCGCAAATGGTACGGCGGTTTCGGCGGTAAAAATCGACGTGACACACTTTTGAGAGATGCGCAGGACAATATGTTTATCAATGCGGAAATGCTTGACAGGGATGACAATTTACTGAATATGCTGAACGGTACATACAACACAAAAACGCTGTCATTTCAGGAGCATTCAGCGGATGATCTACTTTCAAAACAAGCGAATGTAATCTATGATCCGGATGCGAGTGCAGAAGCATTTGAGCGATTTATCCGGCAGATTATGCTTGATGATGCCGAGAAAATCCGCTATCTGCAAAAAGTGTTAGGCTACAGCATCACCGCTGATGTCTCGCTTGAATGCTGTTGGTTCTGGTATGGTGCGACTGCGCGAAACGGCAAAGGGACACTTGCAGAAACGGTTGCTTTTCTCATGGGTGATTATGCCGCGAGTGCGATGCCGGAAACGTTGGCACGAAAACAAAGCAAGGATTCCCGGCAAGCGTCCGGCGATATTGCCCGCTTGAAGGACGTCCGGTTTTTGAATGTATCTGAACCGCCGAAAAGCATGCTGCTGGATGAGCAACTTTTGAAAACCATGTTA
Organism: uncultured Ruminococcus sp.; assembly: GCA_902783005.1. GTDB lineage: Bacteria > Bacillota > Clostridia > Oscillospirales > Ruminococcaceae > UBA3855. Next base: position 4,161 of record CACZPI010000077.1, read on the forward strand.
GGGCGTGATCGAATTACAGCACGTCATTTACATGAGCGCGAGTTTGAATTTTTGCCAAAGTTCAAACTCCATATAAACTGTAATTATTTACCACAAGTATCTGATCTGACGCTGTTCAAGTCTGACCGTGTGAACGTTATTACATTTGACAAGCATTTCAGCGATACGGAACGTGACAAGGGATTAAAGGACAAATTGAAGCGTCCGGAGAATGTTTCCGGGCTGCTGAACTGGCTGCTTGATGGGCTGCGGCTATTCAAGGCAGAGGGTGCAGAACCCCCGAAGGCCGTCAAAGATGCTACGGCACATTACGCAGAACAGTCAGACAAAATTGGTGAATTTGTCCGCGATTGCTTGCAAAGTGATGATCAGGAAATGCGCATTCACCCGGCGACTGTCTACGACACTTTTGAGGATTGGTGCAAAGAAACCGGACGCGGATGCGAGAGCCGGAAAAACCTGATAGCAGAACTACGGCGGCGAGGTTTGGTTGCCGATAGAGCAAAGGACTATTCCGGGAAATGGGTATGGGATTTAGTAATCATACCAAAAGCATAGAACGGCCTGAATGCGTTGCTTCTTTGGCTTTATGTCAAATTTGTCAGAAAAAATGTAAACCCCTTATGAGAAAATAAAATTTTATTACTCACATAAAAATTGACAAATCTGACAAGAAAATTAGAAAACAACGTAGAATAGCCGTTTTCAATATCGCTTTTTTGGAGGGATTTTTATGAAAAATTTTATCACCGAGAACGACATTGAACGCGCACTCGAAACCGCGCGTTCTATCCTTGCCGATGAATCGGCTTCACCGACTGCGCGGCTGACGGCGGCACGAACGCTGCTGAACTTCTCAACGAAAACACCGCCTCCGACAAAACCACGAACAGCGCTGGAAATTGCGCTCGAAGAGCTCGCTCCGGACTGCGACGACTGAAAAAGGGAGTGGTGTTCCGCCACCCCCCGGCAAACTTGGCAGCGGCGGCGCCTGGATGGACACCGGAGGGCGGGGGTGTTTGTGTGACAATCAACGAAAAATTTTTGATTGAGCGAGCTCGACGTGTGCGGGCTTGCTTTTTTGTCCGTATACGTCTGAGAGCGCGTACAATGACGATAGAGGCGCGGCAGCGGTTTGCCCTGTAAGTTTTTTATACCCTATTTTGCAAGCCGCCTGTACGCGTTCTGAGCGTGTCCTGCGCGTGTGGGGTGCGATTCAGGCACATTGCAAGGGTGCCCCGTTTCAGGGGATCCGTCCTGTTCGCGTGGGTGCGGGGCGTTTTACACCGTACCGGCGGCGTGCTTTGTGCAGCTCCGATTGCTGAAAATCGAGGGCACTTTTAGGGCACTATGAGGGCACTATCGACACGAAACGAGATTGACGACACGAACGGAAACGACAGGAAAAACACCTGTTTTCCATAGTATACGACAGATTTCAAAATCATACAAAACGACGCAAAATAGCCAAAATCACATTCGTAATGCGCAGGTCGTCGGTTCGAGTCCGACTACCAGCTTAAAACCCTTTGCGAAAGCAAGGGGTTTTTTATATTATACCAGCGCTGGCAGTAGCCCAGGCGTAGAGCCACGCGATTCGCAATGCGCAGGTAGTCGGTTCGAGTCCGACTACCAGCTTAAAACCCTTTGTGAAAGCAAGGGGTTTTTATTTAAATTATACCAGCGCTGGTAGTAGCCCAGGCGTAGAGCTACGCGATTCGTAATGCGCAGGTCGTCGGTTCGAGTCCGACTACCAGCTTAAACTCTCCTTTGCAAGCGCGAAGGAGAGTTTTATTTTTGAAGTTTTTTCAAAAAAGGCCGGAGCCATACCAGTGCTGGCGCCAGCCGTTTCCGGTACGGCCGGAGAAACGAAAAGGGCATGAGTCACCGCCCATCCCCTTTATTCATTCGTATTCCGGAAAAACCGTGCATCCGGATCGTAGGGAAGCCGCAGATCCATTCCGAGGCGGTTCATCTCCTGTGCCTTGATGAGCAGCAGATTGATATTGACCTTCAGCGCCCCGGCTGCCTGTGCAAGATCATAGCCATTCCGGAACAGCTCTGTCATGTCGTCCTCGTCAATGAGAACGTGCGCTGCAAAGGCATTGGCTTCATATTCCGTGGCATTGACCATATTGAAGAGCTCAAATTCCTTGAGGTCGCCCTGTGCCGCCAGATCCCGGTGAAGCTGGTCATGCCCGATCTCATGCGCCAGCACCATTTTATATAATGTGCTGCTGACATTCGGATTCATCAGAATGATGCGGTGCTTCCAGCGATAGACATACATGCCCAGAAGCCCCGTCAGATCCGGCACATCGCGAACCATGATCCCGGATTCCTTCGCGATCCGGACAGGATCCGATGTCCCGCAGTGCTTTACCAGCCTGCGGGCTTTCTCATAGATACGGTAAGAATCAGTCACGCTTCGTCATCCTTTTTGTGGGGGCTCAGGGCATATTTCCGGTTCTCTTCCTTGCACTCAAAATACGCCTTGTACAGTGCAAGCATGATCGCATCCCGGTCATTCTCGGACAGCTCCCCGCCCGCAAACAATCCGGAAAGCTGCGCTACAAGCTGCTCTGCCTGCTGACGGCCGCGCTCACCGTACTGTGCACAGGCCTCTGAGACAAATTCTTCATCCTCCGTCATCAGGTAATTCTTATCCACACCGTAAAATGCAGCGAGCTTATCGTAGATCTCCCGGCGGCGCGGATACCGCCCGTTCTGCTCATAGGCCATGTAGGTGCGCAGCGAAATACCGCAGTATTCGGCTGCTTCACGCTGTGTCCTGTGCTGCTGCTGCCGAAGCTGCCTGATCTTTTCAGCAAATTTCATAGGTTCCTCCTGTGCATTGCAGATATGCCATCAGACCTGCCGGATGCCGTTTTGTGACAGGTCATAGTGCCGTTCAGTTTCATATCTATTATACATCAGATGCATAAAAATGTCAAGAGGATCCACGCTTGCATTCTCCGGCAGAGTATGCTATAATGAAAACAGCAAAGGGAGGTGACGGCTATGCCGCGAATATTGCTGGTGGAGGATGACGAGCAGCTTGCAAGGATCCTGATGCGTTTTCTCAATTCCGAGGGATACACGACCGATTATGCCAACGGCCAGAGGGACGCCATGCATCTGTTTGAGTCAAATGTCTATGACTGCGCTTTGCTTGACATCTCACTCAGGGAAGGCAACGGCTATTCGCTCTGTGCCTCCGTCAAGGCGCAGGGAGATACCCCGGTGATCTTCATTACTGCTTCGGCAGATGAAGCCTGTACGGTTGCCGGATTTGAGATCGGTGCAGATGATTATATCGGCAAGCCGTTCGGGACGCGGGAGCTGCTTGCCCGCATGAAGAATGTCATGCGCAGGTACCAGCGATCCTCGCCGCTTCTGCAATGCGGCAGCGTGACGATTGATCCGATCAGAGGCATCGTTTACAAAAGCGGCGCCGAGCTGACGCTTTCTGCGCTGGAATACCGGCTGCTGCTGATCTTTTTCACGAACAAGAACCAGATGCTTTCCCGGGACAGACTTGCCGAGGAGCTCTGGTCACTGACACATGAATTCGTATCGGATAATACACTGAGCGTCTATATCCGCCGTCTGCGGGAAAAGATCGAGGACAATCCGCAGAAGCCCCGGATCATCCTCACCGTCAGAGGGCTCGGCTACAAGGCGGTGGATGCATGAGCAGCCGAAAACGCAGGCTGATCCATCTGCTCCTGACAGCGGCAGGGGCGGCTGTCTGTGCGTGCTTTGGCATTCCGTGTGCTGTCACGGCGGTGATCCTGTCGGCGGCATTCCTGGCGTTTTATGAATGGATCCTGCGGCAGCGGCGGGATCAGGTCATGGAGCTTTGTGACAGCATTGACCGCATCCTGCGGCATGAGGATGTGATCTCCTTTGACGAATACAATGAAGGTGAGCTGAGCGTACTTTCGGCGGAGATCCATAAAATGACGATCCGGCTGCGCGAGCAGAATGCCGAGCTGAAAGCTGAAAAGCAGTTTGCCAAGGAAGCGCTCGAGGACATTTCCCACCAGCTCCGGACGCCGCTGACATCTGTTATGATGATCCTCGGACTGCTGCATTCCTCTGAGCTGACGCAGCAGGAACGTGAGGAATACCTGCGTGACCTGTACGAGCTGCTTGCCCGGATGAAATGGCTGATTGAAACCATGCTGAGCCTGTCGAGGATCGAAGCGGATGCTGTCCGGTTTGCAAAGGAGCCGGTTTCCTGCCGGGAATTGATTGGGCAGTCTGTTGAAACCGTGTCCGTGACTGCCGAGCTCAAGGGAGTGGAGCTCCGGACAGAGATCGACGGCGATCCCTCGTGGATCGGTGACCTGCACTACACCTCGGAGGCGGTCGTGAATCTGCTGAAAAATGCGATCGAGCATACTCCGGAGGGAGGGACAGTCACCATTGCAGCGAAGGGCACCAGTCTTGCGGCGGAAATCACCATCTCCGACACCGGAGAGGGGATACCGGAGGAGGAACTGCCGCATATCTTTGAACGGTTCTATCGTTCCTCGGAATATACCAAAAACGGCTTCGGAATCGGGCTTGCCTTCGCCAGAAAGGTCATTTCCGCACAGGGCGGCAGCCTGAAGGCCGCCAATCACAAGCCGCATGGTGCGGTGTTTGTGATCCGGTTTCACAAAACCATTGTCTGAGAGCAAAACGCCGGAAATATGATTCCATCAGAAAGGCTGTGTGGGGATTTTACCGCCACACAGCCTTTTTGCCGCTATTCCGAACAGCCTCGGAAATCAGGATCTGTCTTTTCTCTTGCAGATACCATAGCATACTGCTGCCGCTGTACCCGCGATCAGGATGCCGGCGAGCAGCTTACCGCCGAAGGGCTTTTCAGTCCTCTGCTTCGGTGCCGCATCATAAATGCTGTGGAGTTCTTCCCACGCGGGCATTTTCCTGCGAAGCCGGTTCCATTCCGGCATCGGATGGTTCGGGTACTCACGGCGCAGCGCTTCAAATGCCGCATCGAGCCATTCCATTTCGGTAACGGCGTTCCGGCAGTGATCTGTTGCGGCAAGCTCTCCGAGCCTGGTTTTGCCCATGGCATACAGTACCGCCCGGAGCGCTGCCCGCTTGGGGCGGCTTTGGAAGTACTCCGCATCACCGGCCGGGCGGATCTTTCTGCCGGACACCGCGATCAGGCCGTAGCCTTCCTCGGCAGCGTTGATTAAAGATTCGATCATCCGGCTGTCCGCACGGCGCAGGTCACAGCCGCACTGGTAGCTGATATACACGATCGGCAGAATGAATGCCGCATGGCAGTACAGCCACCCCTCCATATCATCCTCAAAGGTCAATCTGTACCCGGTGCCCTGAAATGCCTGCAACAGCAGCCGCTTTTCCTGCTGTGTGCATTCCCGATGCAGCCCGCCGACTGTCATTGAGCCCTTTCCGACATGCAGACAATTGACACTCCCGGTATCCCGCACGCCGGCAGTTGCCTGGAATCCGAACAGAACCGTCTTCGGAACCCCGGCCATTTCCTGCAATGTCCGCTCCATCTGTGCCGCCTGCGGATTATTGCCGACCAGCACGACGACCGGTGCATCCGCCCTTGCAAGCTCCGGCAGAACCGTCTCCTGCTGACAGCCCTGCATCACGGAAAAGACGATGTCAAAGCTCTCCTCCGGAAGGCTGCCTGCCACACGGGGATGATCGACTGTGTCGGTGTGCTGGAGCTGATGATGGATCTGCAGGCCATTCTTGCGCAGAACATCGCCCCATTTTCCTTTGGAAACAACTGTCACCTCATTGCCGGCTCTGCAAAGCGTATGCACCAGCAAAGAGCCGATCACGCCGCAGCCGTAAACCAGAATTTTCATTGCTTTTCCGCCTTTCCTGTCAGAATGCAGAACGGATGTACATGACTGCAAGCCGATACCGCTCTGCAAATGGTAAGTTATTGCTTACATTATATAGCTATTATAGCACATCTCGGATCTCATTGCAAGGCAATTTGTAAAAATAACAAATTACTAAATCGTTTGCCTGCTCCGGATTCTACCGGAGGCCTTGCAATTTAGTGCGGATTGTGGTATAATGCTAATTGGTAAGCCGTAACTAACCAAAATCCGAACAGGAGGTATTCCATATGCTTTTCACACTATTTCTGGCAGTCGTGTTCTGCGCTGCGATCACGATGCTGCTGATCGCGGCAGTTGCATTCGTGCAGGATACGAAATTCTTCTCCTCAGCCCCGAAGGAAGCGGTGGCACTTCTCCGGCCGCGGAATGAGGAATTATTCTATGGTGCCCGGACAATGGGCTGGGTGCTGATCGTTCTGAGCCTGCTGATGATCGCAGGCGTCGGTGCGGCGGCGATCTGGGACGGATTTCGCAGCGGATTTTCATTCGGGCAGTTCTTCCTGCGGTTTGTCCTGATCTTTACCATCTACAAGGTGTATGACATGATCTTCTTTGACTGGTTCCTGCTGTGCAGATTCCGTTTTTTCCAGCATTATTTCCCTGAAACGGAACCTGTGTACAACGGCAGGCGGTACGGGTACAATCTGAAAAGCCAGCTTTTGAAGCTGCTGGTGGTGTTCCCGGCTGCCTCTGCACTGGCGGCATGGATTTGCAGCCTGTTCTGAGTAAAAAGCAGATGATTATGACCTTTCTGCTGATGCCCGGCATTCTGTCCGTAACAAAAAAAGAATACATTATTACCATTCCGGCAATTGATTTTTGTTCGGCGATGTGGTATAATAGTGACAAGAACGGACAGAAATCCTGTTCTGAGCCGAATCTGACATAGAAAGGAATCTGAATCATGAAGAGAATCGTATTGACAAAAACGACTGCCGTACTTGCGGCCTGCCTGCTGACCTTTGGCTGTGCTGCCCTGCCGGTTGGACAGACTGCCGTGCCCGTTCTGACCGCCTTCGCGGAGGATGCGGAATATACCGAAGGCACCGCCGACGTACTGACTTATCATAAATATGCAGACCATATTGAGATCACTTTCTGCGACAAGGAAGCGGAGACCGTTGACATTCCTGCATCCATTGAAGGACTTCCTGTCACTGTGATCGCCCCGCATGCGTTTGAAAACTGTGAAATGGTTTCCGTTACCATTCCGGATTCCGTGACAAGGATCGGTTACTGGTCATTTGCGTCCTGCCATTCACTGACCTCCGTTGATATTCCCGGCAGTGTGGCTGTCGTGGAGCAGGATGCATTTGCAGACTGCACGGCTATGACCTCGGTCACGCTGCATGAAGGGCTGTATGAGCTGGAACAGGGCGCATTCTCTACCACAGCGATCAAGTCCATCACGCTGCCGGAAAGTCTTATGAATCTCAGGGCAGGCGTCTTTTCTTACTGCACATTGCTTGAGGAGGTCAATTTCCCGAGCCATCAGGTAGATGTGTACAGCAATGTATTTCAGGAAACCGCGTGGCTGAAGGCACGACAGGCAGAAAACCCTTTGGTAATCGTAGACGGCACACTCATTGATGCTACGACCACTGTAGGGGATGTGGTGATCCCGGATGGTGTCACGATCATTGCTTCACAGGCATTTTCAATGAACCAAAATGTAACCTCTGTTATTGTTCCTGCAACCGTGAAGAATATCTGGGATGAGACATTCTACTACTGCCAGAATCTGAAAACAGTGGAGCTGCTGGGTGTAGAATACATCGGACCGAACACCTTCTACACCTGCAAATCCATGGAAAGCATCCGTCTCTCCCGCAATCTCCGTGAGATCGGAGAAGATGCATTTTCCGCACTGGAGCAGAAGGTCACCGTATATTACGGCGGCACCAAGGAGAAATGGCAGCAGGTCAATATTCCGGACAGAACCAACCGTTTTTATAACCTTGCCAGATACAAATACAGCACCTACGGGGATGTCAATTCGGATGCCAAGCTCAGTGCTGTGGATGTGATCGCCGTGCAGAAATGGCTGATGGGTGTTTCCGATACACCGATGGAGAATCCGGACATGGCGGATCTTGACCGCAACGGCATTGTAGATGTCTTTGATCTGGCGAAAATGAAGCATGCCCTGCTGAGCAAATAATTGTTGAATCTCATAAAAAACCGCTGCTCAGGGAATGCCCCTGAGCAGCTTCCGGTTTTTTCGGTTTGCCGGCTTCAATGGCCTTTGACCGCTTCCTGCGGAATGAGCCTTGAAAATGCGCCGGGGATATGGTATAATGATTCTATAGAAATGTGCAGGAGGATGATGCATGAGAAGCACAGTATTCCATCAGAGAGGCGGGAGCGCCGGATGATGCCGCAGGCTGTTGTACAGGGCATCGGATTTGTCGCAGTTGCGGCATTTATCCTGTCCTACCAGATCAAATCCAACCGGTGGCTGTTTTTGCTCCAGCTCATTGGCTCGGCGCTGTTCTGTTTGCAGTTCTTTCTGCTCGATGCATTCAGCGGATGCCTGAGTCTTGCCGTGAATATTTTGAGGAATGCATTGATGATGAAATACCGCGACTGGAGCTGGGTACGGCAGAAATGGTGCCCGGCTGTCATTACTGTTCTGTTCACGGTGATCCTGATTTTTACCTGGAATGGGCCCGCCAGTCTCCTGGCATTTGCAGCATCGGTGTCCAGTACATTCGTCTACTGGACAAACAGTCCGCGCAATATCCGGCTGGTGAATCTGGTCTGTGCATCGCCCTGCTGGCTGATCTATGACGTGATCGTGCATTCCTGGGGCGGTCTGCTGAGTGAATCCATCACGCTGATCTCGATTCTGGTATCGCTGATCCGCTTCGGCTGGAAGGGGCTTGCGGAGGATGCAAAGGGATCCTGAAGAATTTCAAGACAGGAGGACATAAGATGGACAATGGATTTTCGGTGTTAATGCTGATCTTTGGCATCGCGCTGCTGCTGTATGCGGCAATTCTGTCGTCGGGCAATCATAAGCTGCTGCCGTATCGTGTACAGCCTTCCCTGCGAAGCAATGACAAGGAGGGACAGACCAGGCATATCGCGGCTGTGACAGCGCTGGTTGCACTTCCTATTGCACTGGGCGGACTGGTCGGGCTGTTCCTGGGGAATACCGCCTGTCTGATCGCAATGGGCATTTCCGGTGCAGCGGTGATCCTGTGCGCCGTTATCCGTCACAGGAAAAAGAAAAACGGCGAATGACGCCAATGCAGCAAATGGCATGGCATTGCATTTTGAAGGAAACTTTGGTATAATAGTAAGCACAGGCAAACTGCCTGACAATGCAAACCAATTCGGAAAAGGAGACCCATGCCATGCATCAGGATACACACAACGAGTACAAGTCGATCACAAGCTCCTACCGCCGGTCGCGCAGCATCTATGATGATGTGCTGACGCAGGATAAATGGTGGAGCAGGCTCTATATCAGGCTGTTCTGGAGCGGTGTTGATGACAACATTATCGCTGCGAAGGTGCTGCGGTATATCCCGGACGATTTCACCGGGAGGCTGCTGGATGTACCGGTCGGAACGGCAGTCTTCACGCACCGGAAATACCGGAAGCTCTCCGGGGCGCATATTACCTGTCTGGATTACAGTGAGGACATGCTGACCCAGGCAAGTGAAAGGCTCGGGGACTGCCGGAATGTCAGACTGATCCAGGGCGATGTCGGGCAGATGCCGTTTCGGAACGGCACTTTTGACATTGTGCTGAGCATGAACGGATTTCATGCATTTCCGGATAAGCGGGCGGCATTCCGCGAAACCTACCGTGTGCTCAGAACCGGCGGCAGATTCATCGGCTGCTGGTACATCCGCGGAGAATCTGCCGTGACGGATACGCTTGTCCGTCAGTTTCTTGCAAGGAAGGGCTGGTTCACGCCCCCGTTCGATACCGCCGCACGGATCCGGCTGGAAATGGTCTATGATCTGCGTGCATTTCATGTGGAAGGTTCCATGGTGTATTTCTGTGCCGTCAAGCGCGGAATGAAGCCTTCATGCAGCCAATAAAAACGACATCTCCCCTGCACCATTGCAGGGGAGATGTCGTATCTTAAAGGAGGTTTATTCGCGGTTTTTCAGGGCGTCGGCCATCGGAATGCGGCCTATGCGCCAGATCAGCGCCGCAGCCACCACGGCATAGGATGCCATGCCCAGGAGGAACATCTTTACCAGAATATCCGGTGTGATGTGGTACTCAAACCAGCCCGGATAGCTGGCAAGCGCCACATGAATGAACGAGCCCATGGCCATATTGCACAGCGGAATGCAGATCAGGAATGACAGCACAACGACCAGCGTTGTTGTCAGGATATACAGCCCGCCGATCTCGCCCTTGGTATAGCCAAGGATCTTCGTCATGGAAATGGCCTGTGCATTGCGTTCAATGATGATCTTCGACAGCAGGTAGATCAGCAGGACAAACATGATGACCGCAAAGCCCTTGACTATATTTGCCATGCCGCCCATGGAAACAATGAGCTGCCGCGAGGTCTTGGTCAGGTCATCCTTGACAATGGTCATGGCGACATTCTCTTCATCCAGATCGAGCTCATGATGCGAGAAATAGCCGGTGTACGCATCTGCATCCGTATCAAAGACATCCCGGTAATGCGCAAGTGTCATGAAGACCGCATTGCCGGCCGGATAGTCCCGGATGCCGGCGATGGTAAAGGTGTAGCTGCCGTCATCGTACTTTTCTGCAAGCGTGAAGGTGTCACCGACATGGAGCTTGAATTTCTTGGAGAAGCCGTCGGAGATATAGACCGCATCGTCGGAGGCGAAATCCAGCGGCTTGTGGCGGGAATCCTTCTCCATGCCGAAAATGCTCACATCCTCGGCCTTGCGCTTTTCAAAGGTGGTCTGGAGCGAGGTCATCAGGTACTTTTCTGCCTCTGCATCATCCGTATCCTCCGGCGATTTGAGAACATACTGGTATTCAGCGATCATATTTTCCACGATCGACTGCTGGTACTGGTTAAACATCGGCGTGAATGCACATCCGAACAGCAGAATGAAGCAGCCGAAGAAAATGCCGAATACGACCACAAGATAGCTGGGGATGTTCTGGAAGAAAATACGCATCCGGAACCGGTGCAGGATCGGGATTTTCGTATTGAGGGGGAATGCTTTTTTCTTGCGTGACGGTGTCAGATCCCCGCGCATGAAATTCAGCGGCGAGATGCGCAGCTTCGAGGAGAGAACGACCCAGTTGATGAGGGTCATCAGGATCGCCGGAATGATCGTGGTCTTGATGAATGCCTCCGGATCCCAGAGCGTTTCATAGGTCGGCAGGGAATAGCTTCTGTAATAGAGATCAGCGAAAGCATCCTTGAGCACGGTATAGCCCAGAATATTGCCGACGACGGCGGCAATCAGTGTGACGATCAGCGGCACCGTCAGGTAATGCCGCACCAGCTCTCCGCGGGTGTAGCCGGAGGCACGCAGCGTACCAATGACCTGCGCTTCCTTGGTAATGGTGTTGCTGGTGGTGATGGCAAAGACGAAGGCGATGACCGCGATCATGATGTAGAGGAAAACCGTCATCATCGCATTGTCGCCGGAAATATCATCCCCGGTGAAATGGATCGCCTGGTTGGCATAGGCGGGAATGTAGTTTTTGATCGTCAGGAATTCCGGCAGCTTGACGGATGCCGGATCCTCTCCGCGCATGACCGCCTCGGTGATCAGCTCCTCGGCCTTGGATTCTGCCTTTTCGGTCAGGTAATCGGCCAGATCATCGAGCAGATCCTCGCTCCGGGTTTTGGCGGCCTTGCTGTTGGCCGGCGGATTGTCATAGATCCAGGAATAGCTGTAATGCAGATGTGTGTCACGGACAGCGTCGAATGTTTCCGGCGTCACGATCGCCACACCGAACTGCACGGCATCGAACATCATGTCCGACTGTGAGGAAAACAGCGCGGAATAATCCGACAGCGCCACCAGTCCCGTGATCCGGAAGGTGTCCTTGCCGGCTGTCAGGGAATCGCCCACATGCAGATCATTGTTGTCCGCATACATCCGGTCAACGGCGATCTCTCCCTTGCCTGCCGGGAATTCTCCCTCCATCAGGCATTCCAGGTCAATGTCCTTGCGCTTCTGGAAGATGCGAAGCGTCGATTCAAAGCCTTCGGTGTCCTCTTCCTTGTAGAAATTCGGGTACAGCGTCAGCTTGCCGGTCTTCTCAATGTCTGCAAGGGTGTCCGCATCCGGTTCCTCGGAGAATTCCAGATTGCCGTCCTCGATATGGTATTTCTCAAAGCTCTCGTCATAGGCTGCCGCCATGCTGTGGGAGCATACCAGGAATCCGGAGCCCAGCGAGATCATACCGATCAGAAACAGGAAAATTGCAATGTATTTGCCGAACTCCTTCGTCAGCTCCCGCGGGAGCCGTTTTCCAAGGGGATTTCTCATAGCCGGTGCCTCCCTTACCAGTCAAGCTCTGCAGCGGATTTCTTGGTCTCGTTGCGGTAATTCTTGCGGATCTGTCCGTCACGCAGCTTGATGACGCGGTCGGCCATATCTGCCAGAGCGCTGTTGTGGGTGACCATGATGACGGTGCTGCCGTATTTTGCATTGACCTCCTCGATGAGTCGGAGGATCTCCTTGGAGGTGTTGTAGTCGAGCGCACCGGTGGGCTCATCGCACAGCAGAATATCCGGATTCTTGACGATCGCACGGCCGATGGCAGTCCGCTGCTGCTGACCGCCCGAGAGCTGGTTGGGCAGCTTGTGGCGGTGCTCATACAGACCGAGCGTCTTCAGAATGTCGTCTGTCTGAAGGGGATGCTCGGAGAGGTAGGCGCCGACCTCGACATTTTCCTTGATATTCAGATTCGGGATCAGGTTGTACATCTGGAAAATATACCCCAGATGCCGTCTGCGGTAGCGGGTGAGGGCGCGGTCGGACATATCGGCGGTCTTCTCGCCGTTGATCGCGATATAGCCGTCATCGGCGCTGTCAATGCCGCCGATGATATTCAGAAGCGTCGATTTGCCGGAACCGGAGGGGCCGAGCAGCACGCAGATCTCGCCTTTTTCGATCTCCAGGTCGATGCCGCGCAGCACCTCCACCTTGCTCTCACCTTCGCCGTAGCTTTTCCGGATGTTGTGGATCTCCAGAAACATAATGACCATCCTTTCTGTATATGCGGGTTTGCACATAATTGAGCAGTTGTTCAAATGTTCAATCAAAAGTGTTTGAAACTGCGGCATTAGTTGCCGCTAACTGTATCATACCACTTTCTGCCGGAGAATGCAAGCACATTCGTGCATTTCTCTGAGAAATCTGCATATCTGTCAGTAACGCACATGTCTGACAGTTGAATTTTGTGTGAATTGTCTGTACACCGCATTGACAAGGCCGGGCGGAAATGGTATAATAAAAGTATCTACTCTTTGATATAAACGAGGTAAACTCTGATGATACAGAAAAATGCTGACCGCTGTGTGGCATCGCTTCTCGGCGGTGCGGCCGGCGATGCGCTCGGGTATGCGGTGGAATTCATGAGCTACCGCAGCATCCAGCAGCGCTACGGCCCGGAGGGGATCCGGGATTATACCCTTGACAACGGCTGTGCTGTGATTTCCGACGATACACAGATGACACTGTTTACCGCGGAGGGAATGCTGCTGGCCAAGGACATTTCGATCAAAAGCTATGTCGATGCCATCCGCCGGGAATATCTGTGGTGGTTCATGACCCAGACAGAGACCTACCCGGTCGGAAGGAGCATCACACAGGCATCATTCCTGATGGGAGAAAAGGCGCTTTTTGCCAACCGCGCCCCGGGGAATACATGCATTTCCGCATTGGCTGCGGGCGGGACGGGTACACCGGATGCGCCCATCAATGCCAGCAAGGGCTGCGGCGGCGTCATGCGTGTGGCACCGATCGGGCTGTTTCTGACGCTGGACATGCTTTCGGCGGAATCCATCATGCGCATCGGCGCCCGGGCAGCGGCGCTGACACACGGCCATACCATGGGATGGATCCCGGCGGCGGTGCTGACCGGCATGGTCAGGATCCTGTCGCAGGAGCGTGCCACTGTGGACGAAGCGCTGACGGAAACGCTTGCCACTGCCCGGCAGCTCTGGCCGAAGGCCAACCAGATGAAGCAATTCCTGGCTATGATCCGCAAGGCTGCCAGGCTCGCGGAGAGCGACCAGCCGGATGAAAGGGCGATCTCCCAGATCGGCGAGGGCTGGGTCGGTGACGAAGCGCTTGCCATTGCGCTGTTCTGTGCGCTGCGGTATGAGGATGATTTCGATTCTGCCATCCGTGCCGCGGTCAATCACAGCGGTGACAGCGATTCGACCGGTGCAGTTACGGGGAATATTCTGGGTGCCAGACTCGGCATGAAGGGGATTCCGATGAAGTATACAAAGAAGCTGGAGCTGTGTGAGCTGATTGCAAGAACCGGCACCGCACTGGCGGCCAATAACTGATGAAGAAGGAGAAAAGCGATGAAACAGACCCTTGACTGGAATCATTATCTTGCCACCGCGGCCAAGGCGGCTGCGGAGGGCATCGTCCTTGTAAAGAACGACAATGCTGCACTCCCGCTTGCACCGGGTGAACCGGTTGCCGTCTTTGGCAGAATGCAGCTTCATTATTATAAAAGCGGCACGGGATCGGGCGGCATGGTCAATGTCGCAAAGGTGACCGGCATTCTCGACGGACTGCTTGAAGCCGGCGTGCAGGTCGATCAGACGCTGCTCGACACCTACAAGGCTTGGGATGACTGCCATCCCTACGATCTCGGCGGCGGCTGGGGCGGAGAGCCCTGGTCGCAGGAGGAAATGCCGCTGGATGATGCGACAGTTTCCGCAGCGGCAGCCAATTGCCGGACAGCAATCGTCGTGATCGGCCGTACCGCGGGCGAGGAGCAGGACAACCGCATGGAAGCTGGCTCCTATCTTCTGACCGCCTGTGAAGAGGACATGCTGCGGCTGACGCGGGCGCATTTTGAACGTGTGGTCGTGCTGCTCAATACCGGCAATATCATGGACATGCATTTCGTGGACGAATACAGCCCGGATGCGGTGGCGTATGTATGGCAGGGCGGCATGACCGGCGGCACCGGCACGGCGATGGTGCTGACCGGGCAGGTGTCTCCCTCCGGCAAGCTGCCGGATACGGTGGCATTTGAGATCGACGATTATCCGTCCGATCCGTATTTCGGCGGCAAGACCGAGAATGCGTATGCCGAGGATATTTACGTCGGCTATCGCTATTTCGAGACCTTTGCGCAGGATCGTGTGCGGTATCCTTTCGGATTCGGCCTGAGCTATACTACATTTTCGGTCACTCCCGGCAAGCCCTATCTGCACGATCAGGACGGACAGATCCTTCTGCCGGTCACGGTGAAGAATACCGGAGACCGCCCCGGCAAGGAGGTCGTACAGATCTACTGCGAGGCACCGCAGGGCGCCCTCGGCAAGCCCTTCCGCGTGCTGACGGGATTCGACAAAACGCCGGAGCTGGCGCCGGGTGAATCCGTGACCATGGAGCTGCCGCTGGTGCCGCCGGTTTCCTATGATGACAACGGCGCGTCCGGCTTTGCGCACTGCACCGTGCTGGAAGCCGGAGAATACCGCTTCTGCGTCGGTACGGATGTACGCAATGCGGAATATACCGCAAGCATTCAGCTTTCCCGTACCGTTCCCGGCCCGCAGCGGCGTCAGTCCATGGCACCGGTGCAGTCCTTTGACCGGCTGCGTCCGGCACCGGAAGGAGACGGCTTCATTGCGGCATATGAAGAGGTGCCGCAGCTTGACCATGACG
This sequence comes from uncultured Ruminococcus sp., assembly GCA_902783005.1. GTDB lineage: Bacteria > Bacillota > Clostridia > Oscillospirales > Ruminococcaceae > UBA3855. The sequence goes on from CACZPI010000077.1 coordinate 19,897, forward strand.
AGGAGGAGCGCATCCTGCAGGCGCTTCCGGAGGAGCTGCCGCCGACGGACAAGCAGAGTGTGCTGGCAGATGTGGCTACGGGGAAGGTGACACTTGAGGAATTCGTGGCACAGCTCCCGGATACGGCGCTGGCCTCCCTCATGCGCGGTGAAGGCATGGGTTCTCCGCGTGTCACGGCAGGAACCGCATCGGCATTCGGCGGCGTGACGGAGGAGCTGGAGGGCTTTGGCATTCCGGCGGGATGCTGCTCGGACGGCCCGTCGGGCATGCGGCTTGACTGCGGCACCAAGGCATTCAGCCTGCCTGGCGGAACGATGCTGGCAGCGACCTTCAACCGTGCGCTGCTGGAAGAGCTGTTCACGGATGTCGGCAAGGAAATGACGGCCAATCAGGTAGACTGCCTGCTCGGCCCCGGCATGAATATCCACCGCCACCCGCTTAACGGACGCAATTTTGAATATTTCTCCGAGGATCCGCTGCTCACCGGCCAGATGGCTGCGGCGGAGCTGCGCGGCCTGCATGCCTCCGGTGTGACCGGCACGATCAAGCATTGCTGCGGCAACAATCAGGAGACAGGCCGTCATTTCCTGGATACGATCTGCTCCGAGCGTGCGCTGCGGGAGATCTATCTGCGCGGCTTTGAGATCGCGGTCAAGGAGGGCGGCGCTGATTCGATCATGACGACCTACGGCGCGGTCAACGGTGTCTGGACAGCCGGAAATTATGACCTGTGCACGGAGATCATCCGGAAGGAATGGGGATTTGACGGCTTCCTCATGACTGACTGGTGGGCGAATATCAACCGCCGCGGGCAGCAGCCGGACAAATCCGACCTTGCCGCGATGGTACGGGCGCAGAATGATGTGTATATGGTCTGCGCAGACTGCACCGAGGCGCACGGCGACAATATTCTGGCGGCACTTGCAGACGGCAGCCTGACAAGAGGCGAATTGCAGCGCAATGCGCTGAATGTCTGCCGCTTCCTGCTGCATACGAATGCCATGAAGCGCCTCATGGGGGAGGATACCTCTGTGGAAATCATCGGCCGTCCTGCGGATGAGGCAGATTCCGGAGAGCCGGTGGAGCAGTTCCCGCTCAAGGAACTGACAGAGCTGGATCTTTCACAGATCTCCACGGAAAAGGGCAGCAATTATGCCTTCATGATGCATGTGGAAACGCCCGGCTGGTACAATGTGACGCTCACGGCTTCCTGCGATCTGTCTGAGACTGCGCAGATTCCTGTCACGATCTTCAGCATGGGTACTGCGTCGGGTACATTTACCTGGAACGGCACGGGCGGAAAATCCGTTTCGTTCACCAAGCGCCTGCCGCTGTTCTCACGGTTTACGACGATGCGGCTGTATTTTGCACAGAGCGGCCTGCATATGGAAAGCATCCGCTTTGCGCTTGACGGCGACACGGTGGATGTCTCGAATCTGTTCTGACGCATTCCGGTAAGGCGTAAGTTTGCTGCCATGAATCACAAAAACTGCCCTCCATCCCGCTTGATGGAGGGCTCCCTTTTTATGGCTGTCTGACCAGGCAGAAATCTGTCCGCAGATATTCGCCGTCCTCCACAGTGACGGTCGCCTGTCTGCCCGGATCCAGATAGCCGTCCTCCCGGACGATCTCTCCGGAAGTCGTCAGGCTGGTAATGATCTGATAGGTTGCAGAATACTGGTCATTGTCCGCGAAGAGGGTGTAGGTACCTGCCGGAAGATCCTGGCCGATCAGAAACATCCCGTATTCCGTGTACGGATCAAACCGGAAATCCGCAGCCGACAGCTCATAAAGCGTGGAATGCGAGAAATGCAGATATTGTCCGTCTCCGAGAACGAGGTAGCGGTTTCCCTTTGCCCAGCCGCCCCAGATCTGACCGGAATCGGACATGCCGGCATTGTCGTAGATCCCGGTGTAGAAATCCCCGTAGCCGTTCCCTTCACTGACAATGATGTAGGAGCCCGGCGGCAGATCGCTTCCGACCGCATAGTCTCCGGACGGATACACGCCCAGCTTTTCCTCGGTGCTTTCTGTCTTGATGCCGGTCTGTACGGTATTCTGCGTGAGCCTTGCCCTGTCAGAAGGTGTAAATGCCCGGAAAGCTTGCACGGCCATCATTCCCAGACACCCCAGCAGCAGAAGTCCGCCGCCAAGACCGGCGGCGGCATACAGCAGCCCGTTGGAAGCAGGTTTTCCCTCTTTGCCGCAATACGGGCAGGCATCCCCCTGATAATCGGCGCCGCATTTGTGACAGTGACGGAGCTGTGATTCGTGTTTCATGTGTATCTCTCCTTTCGACAAAATCCGCCTGATTCCGGCAGGAATCGCTGTTGACAGCTTGTCTGTCGTGTGGTATGATAAAAATGGATCCGGAAACCGGATACTATTATGATGCTCTACGCAGTCGCCTCTCCCGGCAGGCCCCGGGAGAGGCGGTCTGCTTTCTACAGAATATTGGTGATGCGTGAATACTGTGCCAGTGCATAGCTGCCATCATGCGCTTCCCCCGGGAATGCTTCCGACATGCGCCCCGGCGGCAGCACCCGGCATACACCGGAACGAAGCAGCCGTTCCGTCAGCTTTTCGCGCAGTTCGTCAGGACACCAGAGACCGGCTGTCTGGAGGTATCCTTTCTTCTCACGAAGCACCGGTATGATCTGATCCTGCGGCAGCGCCTTGACAAGCACGCTCCCGTACATCGGGGAAAGCTCGAGCGCATTGTCCGCACATACGGTGATGCTGCATCCACGCCCCGGCAGAAAGCATTGCGAAGTTGCAGTTCCCATTGCCTGTTCCAGCTCTGCCGTATACCGCCGCAGCGTCAGCTCTGCTTTGGCACGCAGCTCCCGCACAGGGAACCGGTCGGCAGCCTTCTCCAGAACCGGGAGGAACCGCCTTGCAAATGCCGTGATTTTCGCTGTCGAATCCGTATCGAGATAGATGACCTGACATGAGCTGCACAGGAGCTGTCTTGTGGAGATGATGTGGACGGCCAGATCGCGGAGTACCTCCTCCGGGGGATCCCCGGAGAGATAGCAGAAACCGAGCTTGTGTCCCCATTCGATCAGCCGGCAGCCCGGCTTTGCCATGCGCCGCAGTGCCGAAACAGCCGCATCGCCGCCCCAGACTGCAATGCCGTCAGCACAGTCGGCAAGCATCTGCATGCCCTCCAGATCTGTCGAGGGCGTATCGAATACATAAATGAAATCCCGCAGCTTTGGTTCCATGGAGATCAGTTCCCGGAAGAAGGCGATCGTCAGTCCGCTGTCAGCCTGCGGCAGCTTGAGAAGATTGATATTCCCTGCAAGCAGGCCTTCGATCACGCTCCATGCCGGAAGTGCATCCATATTTCCGGCTGCAATGTGCAGCAGCACGCCGAGCGGCATGCGCCTGACAGCAGGCGATAGCCCATTGGAAGGGCGATCCGGCATTCCGCCGAGCTCGGTTTCCAGCTTCCTTTGAAGCACATCCCGCTCAAGGCTGCGTCCTGCCTGTGCAAGCTGCGCCCGCAGCTCCGGAACAGTGATCCATGTATCAAAGTCCCCGTTCAGGATCCGCCTTCCCATGGCATCAAGCACATGAATGACGGCTTCCGGATCCGGTGCTCCGGCGGCAAGTGTCTCGCACAGCTTCCGCGGAAGTTCGGCAAGAATAGCAGCCTGTGCTTCCGCAGGATGTACGATTCCGTTGGCCAGGATCATGATACCGCCCCCTTCAGCAGCTCTGCCGCGCCCGCTGCACAGGTGCGGATGTCCTGCAAGCCTGTCCGCCCGCACAGCTCGAGCCAGGGGGAACGGATCCCGCAGCTGCACGGCCCATCGTGCAGGATCCCGATGTCATCCGTAAGAATGCTTGTCAGCGGACAGGCGCGGATCATGGGTGTGAGCAGATTGACCAGCCCCGGCTGCCCGTGCGGCACCGGTTCAAGTGTCTGTACATCGCGGATCAGTACCCTTGCATAGACTGGGACATGAAAATGATGCGCCGGACAATCCGTCCAGAGGATCGGATGCTCGACGGCGCCGAAGAATTCCACGACATGTGACTGCTTGACGCCAAGCACCTTTTCGATCAGGTCATAGAGCACCTGCTTGTCCACCTGCTGTGCGATATGTGCCTTCCAGCCGCCGCCGAGCATGATGCGGGAATGACGTGGAAGAATGCACCGGATCCCGCGTTCCTGCATGGTTTTAAGTAAAAAATAGGTATACGAAGGAAACCCCATGAACCGGACAGGGAAGATGCCGCGGGCAGCCTTCTGGAGCTGTGCAAGGATGGATTCCAGGTCGGCAGCATACTGTCCGTCCTTCCAGCGCAGGGCATAGTGCCTGCGGATGGCCGGTGCAAAGAAGGTGGAGCCCAGCGCCGTTTTCGTGACAGCCATCTCATTGCCCTTGTGCGGCTCGTAGCCAAGGATGAAATACTGAGTCGGCCGGAGCGAAAGAAGCTCTCGCCACTGCGCCATGCGAAGCACCATTTTCGACCCGAGAAACAGACTTTTCCAGTCCAGACCGATGCGGGAATACTGCCCGCCCGTCCCGGAGGAGGTCGCTCTGACAGGTAGCTTTTCTTCGGAAATGGAGAACAGATGATGCCGCTTGAACAGCAGCGTCGGCAGGCACGGGAGCTTTGCCAGCGAATCGGGATCGGTCAGCAGATCGGGCGTGAAATTCCGTGCAGCCAGCATCTCCCGGTATGCCGGACAATTTTTGCGATGAAATGTCACATTTTCACGGATCGCATCCACAAAGAGAGAATCCGTCTTTTCCGTGTCGAACGGATCCTTTGATGAAAACAGGCGCGAAGCAGCAGAACGCAAGGGGATTCCTCCTTTCCGTAAAGCATGATCTGGCTCTATTATACCATAGAATACAGGGAATGTCCAGTCACAAGCCGGATACAGTCCGGGAGGGCTTGTATCAGATTTGTTAGAATTTCACAATTTTTGTTGAAATTTATCTTGCACGTAAAGTTCAAAAAATCCTTGACAAACCCCCGGATTTGTGATAGAATAATAAAGCAGTCGCGAGAGTGACTGCGGTAAATGCGAGTGTGCTGGAATTGGCAGACAGGCTAGCTTGAGGTGCTAGTGTTGGCAACGACGTGTGGGTTCAAGTCCCGTCACTCGCATTTATTTTTTAAAATTTTATATTTTTATCATTGGACAGGTGGCTGAGCTGGTCTAAGGCGCACGACTGGAAATCGTGTAAGCACTAATACTGCTTCGAGGGTTCGAATCCCTCCCTGTCCGCTTTTATTTTTTTCTGAATTTCATCTGCATATCCAGATTTTACGATCATCAAAACGTCCTTCCGGTACTGTGCCGGAAGGACGTTATTCATTTCGCTTATCTATATAAGAATCCGGCTCAGACCGTCCAGTAGGTCACAAATCCGTCGTACCGCGAGAGCATGCAGGGGATCCATCCGGTGTATGCCATGCCGGCGAGTGCATCGGAGAACATTCTGAGCTGACCGGGATCGTGCTGCATCAGACCACTTTCCGGATCAAAGATAATGCGCATGTGCCGGGACAATGCCACATCCAGCCTTTCCTCCAGATAGCTGTCAAGCATCCGGACGCCGTACCCGGTATTTTCCCGAAGCAGCTCGCCGCCGATCGGATACCCGCCTTGTTCCGGAAGAGAGAGGCTTCCCTCCGGAAAGAATCCGCTGTCATAAAGCGAATAGACATATGCATCCTCGGCGCAGACACCCACCAGAACGACATCCGGATCCTCCTGATAAAACCGGTAGATCCGCTTGGCGTCCTCAATGGCAGGGAACCGCCCGTCCGGACAAAGCTGCCCTGTGCCAAGCAGCGATAATGCTTCACGCACGAGCGGAGACTGCGTCCCGAGATTCGGCCGGAGGCACCGTCTGAGATCCGGAAGCGTACAGCCGAATCCGGCACCGATGCTCAGGATCCGGTCTGACCGCACGGCGCACCAATTCGGCCGCGGAACTTTTCTGAGAATATAATAGCCGATACTTCGCATCAGGCTCACCCCTTTCCTTTCCATTATACCACATCCGTTTCACGAATGCAACGTCTTGACGAAAACCGATAAATATAGTATAATAAAGTGATGAAACAGAAGCTGAATCTGAGAGAAGGAATATATATGGATCAGAAAACCCGACGTTACCGCCGCAGACATGCCTGGATGCCAGTTCTTGCAACCTTCATGCTGCTTGGCGGAATTTTGTGCATGCTGCTCCTCTGGATGGGGCTGCATTATTTCATGCCGGCCAAATCCGCCGGGCTCGCCCGGGTGCATACGGCAGCAGGTCTGAATCGTGACGAGCATATCTGGATCCCGCCGACGGAGCCCCCGACCGAGGAAGAGGGCGAAGCGGCGACCGAACCGCTGGAATACGATATGACGATCGACCTGAACAATGTCATTGCGCATCACAATGCCAACAGCGATGTAGTCGGCTGGGTGCGGATCAGCGGTACGGTGATCAATTACCCGATCATGCAGTGCGATGACAACAGCTTTTATGTCAATCATAGCTGGCAGGGGTATCTGAGCAGTGCGGGCGCAATTTTTGCAGACTGGCGCTGCCGGATCGACGCATCAGACAATACGTTGATTTATGGCCATAATATGGGGAACGGCACCATGCTTCATGCAATCAAAAACTACAAGGTTGCGGAATGGGGATGGTCACATCCGTATATTGAGGTGGCGTCCCTGTCTCACCGTTATTTATATAGAGTGCTGTCCACAAATGTCATTTATGGAGAACGCGGTGCCGCATTTGAATACTGGAATTTTATTGACCTGAACCGCGGTTCCTACCGGAATTTCGTCAGCAGCATCCGCTCCACATCCTCTGTCTGGTACGGCGGGGACGATCCGCAGCTTCGCGACGGCGAAAACAAGATCTTTACCCTCCAGACCTGCAATTCCGGGCGTGATGACGGCATTCGCTGTGTTGTTTTTGCAGAGTGCATCGGAGATTTTACCAATGCTTCGCATTATGATCCGAAGACCTACGGCAGCGCCCGGATCGCTGCCCCGGAGCCTCCGACAGAGCCGCCCGTGGTGATCCCGGCAGAGTGATGCACAAAACCGTGCATTTTCACCGAAAAATCTATTGACATCGATGATGTTTTTGTGGTATAATATAGAAAAGACCGGAACCGACCGGCTCCGTGAGGGGGTATACCTATGAACAACCAATTGATCGTATCCATCAGCCGAGAATTTGCGAGCGGCGGGCGTGTGATCGCCAAGGAGCTTGCGAAACGGCTGAATATCAACTACTATGACCGCAATCTGCTCGATGAGATCGCCGCGGAGAAGCTCGGCAATGTAGAGCTCATGCGCCAGTTTGACGAAGCACCAAAGGGATTCTTTCTGACAAGGACGGTGCGCGGGATGACGAGCTCCCCGGAGGAGAATATTGCACAGATCCAGTTTGAATACCTTCTGAAAAAGGCGGAATCTGGTGAATCCTTTGTGATTGTCGGCCGCTGTGCGGACGAGGTACTGTCGGAATATCCGGGATTGGTGAAAATCTTCGTTCTGGCAGATGAGGATAAGAAGGTAGAGCGTGTCTGCGAGCTGCGCGATGTCAATGTGGATGAAGCCCGCGGGATCATGCTGCGGCACGATAAGAAGCGCAAGGCTTATCATAATCATTATTGTACGATCAAGTGGGGTGATTCCCGCGGTTATGATATCTGTATCAATTCGAGCCGGCTGGGTATCGAGAAAACAGCGGACTTTCTGGAGTCCTATGTCCGGCAGCGTATTATTAAAATGAAGTAATCCTGAGCCCTGCTTTTGATAAAGAGCAGGGCGAATTTTTGGGAATGGACAAGGTGAACAAAAAGGGACGAAATTCACAAGGATTATTTGGCTTGACAAAGTGTAAAAAACGTGCTATAATAATAAAGCTGTCGGACGAGAGCGAGAGCGAACGGGCGGCAGAAACCGCAGAGTATTGGGAAAAGCGGGGTTTCAAAATTTTAATAAAATTATTTTTCAGAGAGATCTTGAAAAAATAATTTGAAAAAACTTTTGAAAAACCACTTGACAAACCCAAG
>CACZPI010000078.1 GCA_902783005.1 uncultured Ruminococcus sp.
GGTTTTGACAGCAGCATTATTTTTTGCAATTCATACTATTAATGGATATATGAATTTTATTGCGAAGAAGTAATATAAATTCTGATTGATCACAGCCACTGAATCATGCAATGCCCCGAAGCGTTTTGATACGCTTCGGGGCAAAACGATTATATGGGTATACACCTTACTTGTTTACAGCAGGAGCGCCTTCCGGGGATCGGTGTACAGTCCGTTCTGCTCCTTGACATGCAGGAGCATCATCTGTGCATCGTGTGCCTCTGCGTCGATCGCGGTTTCCAGAAGGACATCCACATTCTTCTTGTGGACGCATTTGTGGTCGATCAGCGATTGCAGCACCCCGGTATGATTGCCCGCCACGATCGGCGTGAGCGTTTCCGTGCAGTGCCGCTGCAGCAGACTGACCGCACGCACACTCCGGAGCTTTTGAATGTAAAAGACCCACGGCTTGCCGGGCTTGTCCGGTGACCAGTATTCCGCCAGCTCCCTGTCAAATACGGCAGGCCGGATCATATCGTCCTCCATCATCCGTTCAATATCCGCAAATCGTGCATCCTCCAGGAAACGCCGCAGATGATCCGTGGCTCTGCCGGTGATCTCCGGCCGCAGCACCTCATCACCGCACCAGGCATAGGCCTGCCAGTACACCTCGAGGCGATTGGGGATCACCCGGGACGGATACCCGGAAATGACGCGCACGACATCTGCAAAGCATCTGTATTTCGCCGATCTTGCCACATCAAAGACCCGGCCGTCCTCCCGGTGCAGATACAGATGCTCCAGTGCATCGCATCCGTCAAAGGCTTCCTCACCGATGAGCAGCGTCCGGTCGGTCATGCTGACCTCCTGCAATCCGCTGCATCCGCGGAATGCCCATTTTCCGAGGGTCATCGTTCCCCTTCCGATGCTTGCGCTTTTCAGTCCCTTACAGCATTCAAAGGCGCCGTTTTCGATCTGGGCGCAGGAATCCGGCACCCGTACTTCCGTCAGAGCGCTGCATCCCGCAAAGGCGCGTTCCCCGATGAATTGCAGCGTTTCCGGCAAGCTGACTGTGCGCAGGCCGGTGCATTGCTGAAAGGCGCACAATTCGATCCGTGCGAGCTTCTGCGGCAGATACACCTCTCTGAGTGTATTGCTCCGCGAGAATGCATACTTCCCGATCACCCGGTACTGCGGCGGTACCGCATAGGTATCCTCACCCGGCGCTGCGTGATAGCGGGCAAAGCAGATCCCGCTCGGTGCCTGAAATCCCATGAATATCCCTCCCTTTCGAGGTAATACGGCACGCTTCGGCAAAGTTCAAAAATGCCTGCCCGGGATACGCCGGACAGGGCATTTATGTTTTGTGATTTACCGGGATGCGATGCGTCCGGCGACCTCCGTGATGACGGCCTGGTCGCTCTCCTGCTTGATCCGGCAGTCGGTGCGGGAATAGAAATTATCATTGACATCCCAGAGCACCGGTACAAATCCGTAATCCGCTGCCATATCGAGCAGCAGCCCGAGGCATTCCGAGGAATCGTCATATTTCGGCTTTTTGATCATATGCTCTGCATCGTAAATGGAGGTGCATTCCCCGACAAATACCGGAATGCCGTTGTCCGTGAAGCGCTCCTGCAAAAGCTCACACTGGCTTTGCGCATATTGCAGCCAGCGGTCATTGCCGATCATATTCGTCCAGTAGATGGCATTGTCGATGTAGTGAACCGACACCATCATCCGGTCTTCTACCGTGTCCTGCGGCATCTGGTACTGTTCCGCCGTTGTCAGGTCGATATTCGTCCAGTATCCGGAAGCGATCAGAATGCGCTTTGCATTATTGCCGCCGGTTTTGCGGACGGTATCCACAAAGGTCTGGTTCATGGCATTGACATAGGCATAGATCTCATCGTCGGAAAGGGAATCCCCCTCGCGCACGGTGCCGAGTGCCTCATTGAAGCCCTCAAAAACCAGATAATCCGAATACCCCTTGAACCGCTCTGCGATTTGTTCCCAGACATGCGCCGTCGCTGCCAGCACCTCCTCTTCGGAATGGTGCTTGATGAGGAATTCATCGTAGTGATGGCAGTTGAGAATGACATACAGCCCGTCGGCACGGGCATAATCCACGATCTCCTGCACGCGGTCAAGATAGTCCTTGTTGATGGTATAGGTGCCGTCATCGGCCATCATATTGCCCCAGTACACCGGAATGCGGACACAGTTGAAGCCGGCTGCCTCCATGCCGTCAATGCATTCCGGGGTGGTCACGACCGCACCCCAGCATTTCTCGTAATCCTGCGGGGTGTCGTCTCCGATGGTGGATGCACCGGCAGTCAGATCCTTTTCATCGAGCCAGTAGGCCTCCATCGTATTGCCGAGGTTGATGCCGACGCCCATTTCCTGGGCGGCAGACGCGGCAGTCAGATCACTGCGCATTCTGCCGTTGTCGGACGCGGAGCCGCTGCCGCATCCGGTCAGCAGTACAGAGGTCAGTAAGACAGCAGCCGTCAGAAATGCAGCCCGGCGCATCAGACGACTCCCTTCTGGAGCATGATATTGGCATACAGCGCCTTCTCACCGGTGGCAATGATGCAGTAGACCTGCTTTGCCTCCTCATAGAACCGGAACCTTTCGATCTGTCCTACGGCATCTGCGCCGCGGGGATCATGCTTTGCAATGATCTCCTTGTAGGTATCCCAGATGGGTGTCTCCACCGGATCACCGGGCATGACCTCCATGAGATTCACGGGCTTTTCCACATAGGTATCCAGCGGAAATACGGTCAGAATGGCATCGAGCAGCTCCGGAACGCCGTGTCCGTCGCAGCGGATGACAATGGCATTTTTCCCCATGCTGGCTGCCGGGAAATTGCCGTCGGAAATCACAAGGCGGTCGCTGTGTCCCATCTCGCACAGCACCTTGAGCAGCTCCGGGGAGAGGATGGGAGGAATGTTCTTGAGCATCTGAATATGCTCCTTTCTCTTCAGTTTCTGCTACTATTATACCATCTGCAAGTGCTGTTGTCAATCCTTTTTCGGTTCCCGGGCGGCGGGCTGTCCGGTAAGTGCTTCGCGGTAATCGGCAGCCGTTTTTTCATTCTTGTTCGCGCCGAAGTGATAATACACATGTCCGACGAGGGCATCGGGAAGGTACTGCTGCTGCACATAGTGATTGGGAAAATCATGCGGATAGAGGTAATGCTGCCCCACGACGGCAGCCCCCTCGCCGTCATAATGCTTGTTCTGGAGGTGGCGCGGGAAATCCTGCGGGCCGAAGGTATGCAGATCCGCAATGGCGGCATCTATCGCAGATTCGGCGGAATTGGACTTCGGTGCCGTTGCCATGAGAATAATGGCCTGTGCAATGGGAATGCGTGCCTCCGGAAGGCCGAGGGCAAGGGCATTGTCACAGCAGGCCTTGACAATGGGCGCCGCCATCGGATAGGCGAGCCCCACATCCTCCGACGCGATCACCAGCAGGCGGCGGGTCAGAGAGATCAGATCCCCCGCCTCCAGAAGCCTTGCGGCATAATGCAGCGCGGCATTTTCATCGCTGCCGCGGATGGATTTCTGAAGCGCAGAGAGAATGTCATAATGCGCATCCCCGTCCCGGTCATAGCGCATATTGCTGCGCTGTGTCAGGGATTGTGCCAGCTCCAGGGAAACGCGCATGCCGTCTGCGGTCGGTTCGGCAGAAAGGGCGCACAATTCTGCGGCATTCATCGCCTTGCGCACATCCCCGCCGCTGCCGAGGGCAATATGGCCGGTCACGCCCTCCTCCAGCACCAGCGGTGCCCCCTGCGCCTCTCCGATCTTCTCAAAGGCGCGGATCACGGCCTTTTCCATCTCAGACGCATCCACCGGCTTGAATTCAAAAACGGTGCTGCGGCTGATCACGGCATTATAGACCGCAAAATAGGGGTTTTCGGTCGTGGATGCGATCAGGGTGATATCCCCGCTCTCGATGTAGGCAAGCAAGGACTGCTGCTGCTTTTTATTGAGGTACTGGATCTCATCAAGGTACAGCAGGATCCCGTTCATCCCCGCAAAGGTACCGACATCGGCAATGACGGATTTGATGTCCGAAACGCCTGCCTGCGTGCCGTTGAGGATGTGCAGCGTCATATTGGTGCGCTTGGCAATGATGCTGGCCACGGTGGTCTTGCCGATGCCGGACGGGCCGTAGAAGATCATATTCGGAATGGATCCGCTTTCAATGATGCGCCGCAGCGGCTTGCCGGGGGCCAGAAGATGCTGCTGGCCGACGACCTCATCGAGTGACTGCGGACGGATGCGTTCTGCAAGTGGTGCTGACATGGAAATTCCTCTCTGTTCTCTATTATCGTTTCCTGCGCCGGTCGTCCTTGCCGTACTGTTTCAGGACTTTGTTGAACAAGGCATCCACATCGACATACGGCTTTTCCTCCATTGCTGCGGCGGCAGGCGCTTCCGGTTTCTCCGGCTGCTCCGAGGTCATTGCAGGCTTTTCCGGGATCTCTGCCGGCTTTTCCGGAGTCATGACAGGCTTTTCCGGCTCGGAAATGTCTGCCATTTCAGCAGAAACAAAATGCGCCTCCGGCTCCGTGGCATGCTCCTCAGCGCCAAGCTCCGGGATCTCGCTGCCTGCCTCCGGCGCAAACTGAAAGGCGGATTCCTGCTCCCGCTTCCGCTCCTCAATGGCTGCAAGCGTTCCCGCAGACAGTCCTGCGTTGCCGGACTGCTCTGCAATGTCAGGCTGATTCCTGACGACATAGCGGCGGTACAGATCCAGATAGGTATACAGCTTTTCCCCGTCCGTATACCCGCCGACGCCGCGCATGAGCTTGGACTGGAGCAGCGCAGAGGAAACCGGGATCACAATGGTTCCCTCTTCCGTATGGATCTTGAGCATTTCATGCGCCAGCACGGACGGACGCGCACGGAACAGCTCCGCATATCTTTGCAGCCGGACAACCCCCGTCATGATCGTCGGAACCTCAAACCGCGAGTTCTGCAATTCAAATCCCATCAGCTCATTGACATGGTAGGTCTTGGTGCCCCCGAAGAAGGTATGATAATGCACAAACCCCGATTCTGCATCAAAATCAATTCTCCATGTGAGCATATACCAGAAGATCAGAAATGTCATCAGGCAATAGCCGATGATCAGCAGCATGGCGAATATGCCGCTGTGTACCGTGCAGTAGGACATGATGATCCCGCCCAGAATCATCAGCAGGATCCCCGGCATGACATAGGCGCCGGGATTGATCCGGACGCTGCCCCTGATATGCTCCAGAATTGATCTGGAAAAGCGCTCCTCTGCTTCCGGTGAGATCTTGTAGCTGCTCATCAGTTCGCTCAGATCCATGTTGCTTCCTCCTGATATCATGATAGACAAGCGGGCGAACCGGATGGCTCGCCCATTGCTTGCATGTGTGACAGATGTATGTGCGGATTATTCGTACAGCGGGAACTTCTTGCAGATCTCCGTAACGCCTGCACGGATCTCCTCAGCCTTGTTCTCGAAGTCGGTTGCGCACAGGTAGATGTACTCTGCGATCTTCTCCATTTCCTCAACGCCCAGGCCGCGGGTCGTCACTGCCGGGGTACCGATGCGGATACCGCTGGTCACGAACGGGCTCTGCGGGTCATTGTGGATGGCATTCTTGTTGACGGTGATATAGACCTCGTCCAGTCTGTGCTCGAGCTCCTTGCCGGTGATATTGAACGGACGCAGGTCAACAAGCATCAGGTGGTTGTCCGTACCGCCGGAAACCAGATTGAAGCCGCGCTTGACCAGACCGTCGGCAAGTGCCTTGGCATTCTCAACGATGCGTCTCTGATAATCCTTGAATTCGTCCGTCAGTGCCTCACCGAAGCAGACTGCCTTGGCTGCGATGACATGCATCAGCGGGCCGCCCTGTGTGCCCGGGAAGATCGCGGAATTGATCTTCTTGGCCAGGTATTCGTTATTGGTCAGGATCAGACCGCCGCGCGGGCCTCTGAGGGTCTTGTGGGTGGTGGTGGTCACGATGTCGGCATACGGTACCGGGGACTCATGCTGACCGGCAGCAACAAGACCTGCGATGTGTGCCATATCGACCATCAGAAGCGCACCGACTGCTCTTGCGATCTCGGAGAGGCGCTTGAAATCGAGTGCTCTCGGATATGCGGAGGCACCTGCAACGATGAGCTTCGGCTTGCACTTGTTGGCGAGCTTGTACACCTCGTTGTAGTCAATGACCTCGGTCTCGTCATTCAGACCGTAAGCAACAAAATTGAAATACTTACCCGACAGATTGGCCGGAGAACCGTGGGTCAGATGGCCGCCGTCGGCAAGGCTCATGCCCATAACGGTATCGCCGGGCTGGAGAACTGCCACATAGACAGCGGTATTAGCCTGGGCACCGGAATGGGGCTGTACATTGGCGTACTTGGCGCCGAACAGCTTGCAGGCACGGTCAATCGCGATCTGCTCCACGATGTCCACGCACTCACAGCCGCCGTAATAGCGCTTGCCCGGGTAGCCCTCGGCATACTTATTCGTCAGCACGCTGCCCATTGCTGCCATGACAGCCGGAGAAACGATATTCTCGGAAGCGATCAGCTCGAGATTGCGCTTCTGGCGGGCAAGCTCCTTCTGCATTGCGGCGCCGACCTCAGGATCAACACCCTCGACATAGCCAATTGTATCCAACAGATCTTTGTACATGGGAAAAACTCCTTTTCGTTCATGATTTCCCCGCAGGCGGGGATATACATTCTTATTATACATGATAATCTGCAAAAATGCAATACCCTCCGGCAATTTTTCCGATGAATTTACGAAAAATCCCCCTGGATGGCAGGGGGATTCCGATTCGTTATGTCCGCATGGCGCCCTGCTTCCACAGCATCAGGATCCATGCAGAAAGGGAGGTGTGCTCATAGAAGTCCATTTCCTTCTCCCGCTCATACAGCTTGTGATCCAGAGACTCCTCTGTTCCGGAAAGCCGCCGGATCTCACCGGTATCGTATGCGGTCAGGGCTGCAAGGCCGTCATCGGACACCTCATAGAGGATCTCCGTATCAAATTCATGAAGCTGTCCGGTGAGGTAATGGTCGGCATTCCACCGGATCATCCAGGCATCCGGACGGGAGAAGACCAGAAGCGCAAACATCACGGTGAAGGCAATGACGGCGATCTTGCCGAGATTCAGTCCGTACCGGAACTGCCGCACGATCAGCGCCATGAAGCCGATCACCAGCAGGAGCATGAACCAGGTGGTATAGACCCGCAGCGGTGTCATGCCGTAGAAGCGGATATACAGGAACATTTTCGCCAGTGCCGTGCCTGCCAGAAACAGCGAGCAGGCCGACAGGAATACGGAATAGAGCCGCAGCAGCAGCGGCTTTTCCCGGCCGGTCGTGCGGGCGAAAAAGCCGATGCAGGAGATGACTGCAAGATTGATGACACACACCGCACACAGCTCAAAGAAGCCGCGGCGGGCATATTCCGAATAGGTCATGCTGCCCGTTTCCCCGGTGAAGCCGCCGAGGAAATACTGCATCTGCGAGAAGGCATAGAGAATATACAGCAGACAGATCGGTGTGACTGCCGTATAGGCGATCAGATTCGGGAGGAAGCGCATCCCGAGGACAGTCCTGCCGCATTCCTCCGCATTCAGTCCGTGCTCCCGGTGCGCGGCGGTATAGGGCACACTGAACAGCAGCATGCCGAGGATCAGGCCGATGATGGTGTGCGGAACCCAGGGGGCGAATTCGTCAAAATCAAAATTGATGAACTGCATGAGGATCTGCTTCAGGTGATCGTCCGAGCTGCACAGCAGGCATCCGACCACCAGCGTCAGCGGCACGGCAATGAGCAGGCCAAGCAGGATCTGCCCGATGCGTCTGGCATTGCCGTTCTGCTTCACGCTGCTTGCGGCGGCGCCGAACGCATTCCCACAGTGGGCAAAGGAGAGGGCAAACACCGCCGAGAACAGCGATACCGGCAGAAACCGCATCACCCCTGCCGGGCGGGTCTTGTAGAAGCAGAAAAGATTCCCGCCCATGACCAGGAAGATCGTGGAAAGCGCCTTCAGCAGCGTGTTTGAGGTGACCGTATACGCGCAGCCGAATACCAGCAGCACCGCGATCCAGATTTTATCGGTCACAGAGAAGGTATGTCCGCCTTTTTTCAGCATTACGATCTGGGTGAGCGTGATGCCCCATGACAGGAATGTTGTCAGCAGTCCGGCTGTATGGTACATGCCGAGCCGGACAAACAAAATCCCGGCGATCAGGAGCACTACGGCGCAGATTCGTTCCGTCCGGGTATAGACGACCTCCGGCTTCGGTTCTGCGGCCGGATAACTGTACGCCGGCGGCTTCGGCGGTTCCGGTTGATTCGTGTTCAGTTCTTCATTCATGTCAATTCCTCCTTATCATGACGAAAATAGTTTCCAATCTGTCTGACCGCCTTGGCGATTCCGGCGATCACGATGCCCAGATACCACGGCGCCCAGAGGCACAGCGTCAACAGTCCGTCAAAGGCATCAAATTTGTCCATGTCCTCCGGATCTAACGGTGCAATATTCCAGAGATACAGCGGGTACAGCAGCGCGGTCGCTGCGAGCAGACAAAGTGCATACACCGCTGCATCCGGCAGCTTCCGGAAGATCCGCTTTGCAGCCGCATACAGCACAATCTGGATCAGCAGCGGCGCGGCATAGTTGGTAATCAGAAGTACAACCGCAGCGGCTGCCCGGAGCCAATCTGCTATATTCATGCAAGTCACCCCATTTTATCTGCAATCATTCGGGATTCTCCGCGGCTGTGTGTCCATAATGCGCCCTCCTGTATAATATGAGATCTCCGATCAGCAGCACGATCAGGTACGGCGCTGTAAATAAGACCAGAACCACCCCGATCAGTGCCCCATCGAATGTACCTGCATGGACATCGGCATTCACGATGTACGCTGCAATCACCAGAAGCAGCAGCAGTACATCCGCCGCCCCGAATGCCCCATAGCCGGAATGCCCGGTATGCACCGCGATCCATGCTGCGGTCAGGCATACTGCCGCGACCGTCAGCCAGATGCCCAGCACGCATGCCGGAATTTCGCCGCCGTTCAGAGGCAGCAGCACGGTGTAATCCCAGAATGCGGCTCCGATCCAGCACAGGAGCACGATGCGTGTCAACGGCTTCCAGCCGCGGCTGCGCACCCACATTCCGATGTAGATGAGCACTATGCCTGCGGCATAGCACAGCACATCCGCCCAGGAAAAGCTGGTGCCGATGATGACAGCCGGCAGGCTGCCCCGCGCAAATCCCAGCCGGTCGGACAGGCGGCAGAGCTGGGCAAATTCTGCAAGCAGCCCCACACCGCCCATCACCAGCGGCATCGTGCGCGGCAGCCATCTGACAAAGATCCGCGTGAGGACATAGATCAGCGGGATCACCAGAATATCCCCGCCGTAGCTGCGCAGCCACAGCGTATGCGAGACATACGCACCAATGAAGATCTCCGTGAGCAGCAGCACCGCTGCCCATGCACCGTAATACAGTGCATTACGTTTCGTCTGCATGGTCATCCCTCTGATATTCGAGAATGTCGCCCGGCTGACAGTCGAGCACCTCGCAGAGCTTATCGAGCGTTGAAAACCGGATCGCCTTGGCCTTGCCGGTTTTCAGGATGGAGAGGTTGGCGGGAGTGATCCCGATTTTCCCGGCCAGGTCGCCGGAGGAAATCTTCCGCTTTGCCATCATCACATCCAGATTGACTATGATCGGCATGTTCTCCCCTCCCTCAGATGGTATAGTCGCTCTCCTCCTGCAGCTCGACCGCCTTGTCAAAGACGTTCTTGAGAACCCGCAGGATGATGCCGAAAAATGCTGCTGCCGCTGCAACAATGAAGCTCAGGAACCGCCAGAATCCGAATACCCCGAACGGGATCGTCACCAGCAGGCAGCACCATGAGATCACCCGCAGATACCGGCAGTTCTCCTGCACAAAGACAATGTCGCGCGTCAGGTTCCCGAGCAGCCGCCCGAGATTCCACAGGCATACCTCCCCGCAGACGGCTGCCAGATACAGGCAGATCGTCAGCGGCCAGTACACCGAGCCGCTCACCAGCCCGACACCCGCTGCATATTCGGTATCGTACCAGTGTACCATCACCGGCACACAGCAGCAAAGTACCAGAATGAAGACGAATAATATACGCACCAGAATCACGGACAGACGCAAAGACTGAATCTCCTGTTTCATCACAGATGCCTCCTTGGATCGTTTTTTATAGTATAGCATAGGAATTATCATTTGTCAAGAGTTTTTTATTGAAAAACGATAATATTTTTCTTTTTTTCAGAAATGTACAGTTCTATTGCTTTTTCCCGGCGGATGTGCTATAATAAGTATCATCACAACCGGAAAGGAGAGAATGCCATGATCTATGTAACAGGCGACCTGCACGGGTTTACCACCCTCGAAGAAAAGAACCGCCTCTCCCGGCGCAATTTCGACGTATATCCCCTGCTGCGCTCGCTGACGAAGGAGGACTATCTGATCGTCTGCGGGGATTTCGGGCTGTTCTGGGATAACAGCAGCGAGGAGCGCTACTGGCGTGACTGGCTTGCCAAAAAACCGTATACAACGCTGTTCCTTGACGGAAATCACGAAAATTTCGAGATGCTCGGGACGTTTCCCGTTTCTGAATGGATGGGCGGGCAGGTGCAGGAGGTCGGCGGCGGCATGCGCCATCTGCTGCGCGGACAGGTATACACCATTGACGGCAAGCGCATTTTCATCATGGGCGGCGCGGAAAGCCACGACAAGGAGCGGCGCGAGGAAGGAATAAGCTGGTGGCCGCAGGAGATGCCCACAGAAGCAGAATTTGACGAAGCCCGCCGCAATCTGGATGCATGCGGCTGGAGGGTGAACTATGTCCTGACCCATTCCCTGCCGACGCCGGTGCAGGCACAGATCTTTCAGCAGGATCCGGACGCCTATCCGGGCAATGCGCTGACGGATTTTCTGGAGGAGATCCGGCAGAAGCTCACATTCCGGGCATGGTATTCCGGGCATTACCACCTTGACGGACGGGTGATCTCCGACCCGCGGCTGCACCTGATCTACAATGGCATCCGGGAATTAAAATAATAGTTGACTTATCCGGACAAATATGGTATAATAAGTACAATTTGACACTCGGAAAAGGAGAACAGAAGATGGAACAAATCCGCGAATTCTTAATCAACAACTGTACCTTTGTGGTCTGGGGAATTACCCTGCTGGAGGTCATTCTGACGATCATCCTCTTTATGGATCACAGCAAAAAGCACGATCCCATGATCCTGTGCATGGCATTCCTCGGCGTGGGGCTGTGCTTCGATGCGCTGATCATCGGCTTCGGCGGCATGATCATGACGCCGATCCTGCCGCTGGTGAGCCGCCTGCGCTTTATCCTGCACGGGATGTGCGTGCCGCTCAATCTGGCGATCTGCGGCTACGCCATTCCCCTGTACCCCAAACCGCAGCGGGCGGTATGGGTGCTGACCGCGCTTCTTATGATCGCAGGCGTTGCCTCGGGCGTATGCCGCGTGCTTGAACAGCGTGAGCTGGGCGATGTCATCCGGTTCGTATCCGCCGGCGACAAAAGCTCCTGGCCGGAGATCGTCAATACCGTGCTTTCCTACGGTACCGTGATTCCGGTCATCATTACGGGTATTTATGTGCTCATCAAGAACAAGACCCCGCATATCTTCTTCGCAGGTGCGCTGATGTTCGTCTTTGCGGCGCTCGGCCCTGCCACCGGCAATACCGACCTGATCTTCGTGATCTCGATGTTCGGTGAGCTGTTCATGCTGCTCTTCTACCTGATCTACGAAAAGCGCAATATTGAATGACGGCAGTCCCTTCCCGGCATTCCGGGAAGGGATTTTCGGTTTTTTCTGAATTTCCTATTGACATACGGATTCGGATATGGTATAATACATTTGAACAATCATTCAAATGTTCAAATTTATGCAAGGAGTGATCCCTGTGAAACCAACGCAGAAGATTTATACAGTGGAAAATCTTGACTGTCCCAATTGTGCAGCCAAGATCGAAGCCGCCATTGCAAAGCTCGACGGCATCGAGGCGGCAAGCCT
Organism: uncultured Ruminococcus sp.; assembly: GCA_902783005.1. Taxonomy (GTDB): domain Bacteria; phylum Bacillota; class Clostridia; order Oscillospirales; family Ruminococcaceae; genus UBA3855. Next base: position 12,102 of record CACZPI010000078.1, read on the forward strand.
TTCCTATACAGCCATGCAGCTTCGGGTCACGGCATCGGATACCGAGGATCTGCTCTCCCGCATCCAGCAGGCCTCCGACAGCGTGGAGGACGGCGTGATCTTCACCGAAAAGACTGCCGGACGGCAGAAACGTCGGGTCTATACCTTTGAGAATATCGACTGCCCGAACTGCGCTGCCAAAATCGAAGCCGCCATCGCTAAAATTGACGGCGTGGAAAGCGCTTCCCTGTCCTACACGACCGGACTGCTCCATGTGACGGCGGATGATTACGACGGGCTGCTCGAAAAGATCCAGGCCGCTTCCGACAGCGTGGAGGAAGGGGCGGTATTCCGTGAGAAATCCCACGGCACGCACCACCACACGCATCACGAGCATGAACACGAGCATCATCACGATCATGACCATTGTGACTGCGGCCATGAGCATGAACATGAGCACGAACACCATCACGACCATGAGCACGAACATCATCACGAACACCGCCATGACCATGCGCAGGAGCATCATCACGAGCATGAACACGCGCACCATGCCGATACCGAAAGAATCACGCTGATTGTCGGCGCAGTCCTGTTCGTGATCGGGCTGGTGCTGCATATCGGATTCCCGGCGCTGGGGATCGCGTCGAAGGTGATCCTGCTGGCGGCATATCTGGTGCTGGGTGCGCAGGTGCTTCTGGCGTCGGTAAAGAGCATCGGCAAGGGGCAGATCTTTGACGAGAATTTCCTGATGGCGGTGGCGACGATCGGCGCACTGTGCATCGGAAGCTGGGAAGAAGCCGCCGGCGTCATGCTGTTCTACCGCATCGGTGAGCTGTTTGAGCATCTGGCGGTACAGCGCTCCCGGAAATCGGTCATGGATGCCATTGACATGCGTCCGGAAACGGTGCTGCGGCTTGAAGGCGGCGAAACGATTGTGACGCCCGCCGAGGAGATCGAACCGGGCGAGCGCATTCTTGTGCGTGCCGGTGACCGCATCCCGATCGACAGCATCGTCGTCAAGGGCGAAAGCTCCGTGGATACCGCCGCCATTACCGGCGAGCCCGTTCCGGTCGATGTCAGACCCGGCGACGAAGTCCTCTCCGGCTGCATCAACCTCAGCGGCGTTCTGGAGCTGGAAACCACCGCGGCACTGGAGGATTCCCTGGTGCAGCGCATCCTGGAAAGCGTGGAGAATGCCGCTGCCGGCAAGCCGGAGCTGGATCGCTTCATTACGCGCTTTGCAAGGGTCTACACGCCTGTTGTCGTGGCAATCGCCGTGCTGACCGCCATCGTGCCCTCCCTCATTACCGGGAACTGGTCGCACTGGATCTATACGGCGCTGAATTTCCTGATGATCTCCTGCCCGTGTGCGCTGGTGCTGAGTGTACCGCTGGCATTCTTCTCCGGCATCGGGGCCGGTTCCGTCAAGGGCATTCTCTTCAAGGACGGCATGGCGCTCGAGAATCTTGCCCGCATCGACACCGTTGTCATGGATAAGACCGGCACACTGACGCAGGGACGCTTTTCCGTAACAGCCTCCGAAACGGCCGGTGATCCGGCGGATCTGATCCGTTATGCGGCGGCATGTGAGCATTATTCCACGCATCCGGTCGCAAAGTGCATTCTGGACTATGCACAGACACAGGGCATCGCATTTGAACCGGCGAAGGATGTGCAGGAGCATTCCGGCAAGGGTCTGACCGGCATCGTGGACGGCCACGCCATCGCCTGCGGCAATGACAAGCTCATGGCAGAAGCCGGCATTCCGATCCCGGCTGTGGATACCCCCGGCACCATTGTCTATGTGGCGTGTGACGGCGCGTATTTCGGCTATCTGCTGCTCTCCGACACCCCTAAGGCCGGCGCAAAGGAAACGGTGCAAAGCCTGCACGGCATGGGACTGCACACCGTCATGCTGACCGGTGACACTGCCGCCCATACGGAGGAGACCGCAAAGGCACTCGGCATTGATGAGGTGCATGCACAGCTTCTCCCGACCGACAAGCTCACCCGTCTCAAGGAGATCATGCAGCAGCGCGGGAGCGTTTACTTCATCGGTGACGGCATCAATGATACCCTCGTACTCAGCCAGGCCAATGTCTCCGCTGCCATGGGCACCGGTGCCGATGCGGCCATGGAGGTCGCGGATGTCGTGCTCATGCGTTCGGATCCGCAGTCGATCCTGCAATCCATTGCAATTTCGCGGCGCGTCAACAAGACCGCGATTGCCTGTGTCGTATTCGCGCTTGCCGTCAAGGCAGCGATCATGCTCCTCGGCTTCTGCGGCTTTGCCAACATGTGGCTGTCCGTCTTTGCCGATACCGGCGTGACGATCCTGTGCATCCTGTTCGTCCTCGCACGGATCCACTGGCATTACAGAAAACAGGGATAAATCCAAAAGCCTCTCCGCTGCAAAGCGGAGAGGCTTGTTTCATTTTTTCAGTTCGGTATCAAAGATCATTTTCTTGCATCCAAAGCAATACCATGTCTCAATGGTAAATGCAGCCAATGTCAGCCTTGCAGCGTCCACCGCATACGCATCACCCACAAACCGGTCAATGAAATCGGCTCTTTTGCTGCCCTGTTTCCAGACAACGCCGGCCCTCGGATCCCCGGACAGAATGCCGGCTTCCATTTCATTGCCGCAGAACGGACAGATCATGGTGCAGTCTCCTTCCCTTACCGCAGGCAGATATAGACGATATAGCCCGCATACAGTGCCAGCATCGCAGCACCCTGCCAGCGCACAAGCTGCTGGCGCTTCCAGCAGAACAGCCATACGATGACGGAAAATGCGATCAGCACGCAGATATCCACGGCATTCTCCGCGATGAATGCCATCGGGGAAATTGCTGCGGAAATGCCCAGTACCATCAGGATATTGAAGATATTCGAGCCGATGACATTGCCCAGCGCCATATCAACTTCCTTCTTCTTCGCTGCCACCGCAGAGGTCACCAGCTCCGGAAGCGAGGTGCCGAATGCCACGATCGTCAGACCGATCAGATTCTGGGACATGCCGAATTTCTCTGCAATGAACGATGCGGAATCCACGACTCTGTCACCGCCGAATACGATCGCTGCGGCACCGCCGATGATGAACACAATGCACTGCCATACAGGCAGGATCTTGTATTCCTCCTCCTGCACCGCGCTCCCCTCCTTGCGGGCTCTGAGCGCAGAAAATACCATATACAGCAAAAATGCGACAAAGATCATGAGCATGATGATACCTTCAAGGTGTCCGACCTGCATGCCCAGAAGTCCGAAGACCAGCAGCAGCGCTGCCACGCCCACGGAAAAGGGATATTCCTTGATCAGTGTCGATTTCTGTACTGCCAGAGGGCAAAGTACTGCACAGACACCGCAGACCACCATCAGATTGAACAGGTTCGAGCCGACCGCATTGGCAATGGCAAGCTCATTGTTCTTGGCCAGTGCTGCCGTCACGCTGACAGCGCATTCCGGGAGCGAGGTACCCATGGCCACGATCGTCAGACCAATGATGAGCGACGGCACCTTCAGCATTTTGGCAACGCTTGAACTGCCGTCCACAAAAAAATCTGCGCCCTTGACCAGCAGGACGAATCCGGCAACCAGCCAGATCACGGCAATCGGGAGATTGTTGATTGCAAGCAGCTTATCCATAGTTTCTCCTCCATTATGCATGTTTGTGCAGCGCCGCGATCAGATCGGGCAGCGCTGTCTCAAATTTCACACCGTACCAGTGGCTTTCATCACCGAGCGTATTCTCAATGCATTTCACTGTATAGTCCGCCGCCAGCTTTGCCGCATCAAACGACGAGAAGCCCTGCATATAGGCGCCCACAAAGGCGGATGCATACACATCGCCCGTACCGTGGCAGACACGGTCGATCTTCTTATGTTCATAATACCGCCGCTCGCCGTTTTCATCCACCAGTACACCGGTGGTATCCGGCTTGTAGCTGACACCGGTCAGAATGATATGCCCGGCGCCTGCGGCATGGAGCTTGTCCAGGATCTCGGCAATATATGCCTCGTCATAGGTTTCCCGGTACGGCATATCCGTCAGCAGGCACGCCTCCGTCAGATTCGGCAGGATCACATCCGCCCCGAAGCACAGCGGCTTCATCGCATTCGCATAGGTCATGTCAAATGCACCGTACAGCACGCCGTTGTCTGCCATGGCAGGATCCACAAAGGTTTTCGCTCCATCATTGCGAAGCTCCCGGAAAATATCCTGCACATAGCCGATCTGGTCAATGCTCCCCAGATAGCCGGTGTAGATCGCGTCAAACCGGATGCCCTCGCGCTTCCAGTGCGCTGCGATCGCCGGCATGTCCCCCGACAGATCACGCACAGTAAAGCCCTTGAATCCGGCCGTATGGGTGGACAGCACCGCAGACGGGAGAATGCAGGTCTCTGCCCCGCAGGCAGACAGGATCGGCAGCGCCACCGTCAGCGAACACTGCCCGATACAGGAAATATCCTGAATGGTCAGCAGCTTGGGATAATTCATCAATCATACCTCCAATTGGTTGTAATCCTTACTTTTAGTATTATAGCACAATCCGGGCGCATTGTCAAAGCTTGTAGGTAGAAAAATCACTAAATGGAAGTCCTGAAATTTGTGCAAGCCTACAAAATGCGTTTACATTCAAAATTGTTGATAAAAACTATTGACTTTTCACAAAGGATGTGGTACAATGTATACAAGATCAAGGATGACTTAGAGAAATCCTGGAGGAAAGAAGGCGAATCCGATGGCATGTGACATAGCGCAGAATCAGGATCTTGATTCATCATCATTTGATTCCGGCACTTCCGTTTTGGATTCTGCCGCAGTTAAGTGAAATCGGGAGAGTTCCGGTGATTCCGGATTAAATCGCAAGCGCTGCTCCCCGGACTTTTGAGTTTACTTCATTTCTGCGGGCGAGGAGAAAGAAAATCCATACTTCAATTCTGATCTGGTGCATTGCGTGATGCGTTCTATTTGTTTCAAAGCCGGCGCAGGCGCAATTGGATCTGGTTAGGATCTGCCGGAGATACAGGCGCGAAACTGGATATAGCAGGTGCAGGTTTTTGGATTTGCTATCCGATTACAGGAGGTACACTCCGATGAGAAGCGTTTAAGAAGCGTTTTTAACTTCATGTTAAATTCATGAATAATAGCGAGAGAGCTGTGATGTTTATGAAAATCCTGAAAGATCTGAATCCTATTTTGGAAATTTTGAAAGAACCTTGAGGAAAGGCGCGTGGCTCCCATGTACTAATAAATCAGATTAGCCGCTAAATGCTCTGGCGTGAGAGCATCCGGCTGAGCAAGAAAATTGAATATTGACTATGATTTCAGCCCCGGTTCCGCGTGTGGAAGCCGGGGCTGTTTTATATCGCTTTATAGATTGCCATCTATCATTCTTACTTAATGATCACAAAATACAGGATCACCAGAATGCCCAGTACAATGCGGTACCAGCCGAATACGGTGAAATCGTGCTTCTTGATGTAATCCATCAGGAACCGGATGACAAATACCGAAACACCGAAGGCCACGACCATGCCGACCAGCAGGAAGATCAATTCCGGTGCCGTGAAATCAAATCCGAACTTCACCAGCTTGAGGAGCGATGCGCCAAACATCACCGGAATGGCGAGATAGAAGGTGAATTCCGCCGCCGTCACACGTGAAACGCCGATCAGCAGCGCACCGACGATCGTTGCACCGGAACGCGAGGTGCCGGGAAACAGTGCCGCAATGACCTGAAATACGCCGATAATCAGCGCAGCCTTGTAGGTCAGCTCGTTGATGGTATTCATTTTCGCGCTGCGTCCGTGATTCCAGCGCTCGATCACGATAAATGCCACGCCAAACACGATCAGCGCGATCGCAACCGTCCAGGGATTATAGAAATGCGCGTCGATCCAGTCATCCAGCGCCAGTCCGATCACTGCCGCGGGAATGCAGGCGATCAGCACCTTGAACCACATCTGCCAGATGTCGGTCTTGATATAGGCGCCGAATCCGTTTGCGGAGAGCGGATGGGCATTATTCTTCTTTCCGAAAGGCCAGAGCTTCGGGAAATACAGCACAACGACCGCCATAATGGCGCCAAGCTGGATCACGACCTCAAACATTTCCTTGAATTCGTCCGAAACATTCAGCTTCAGGAATTCATCCACGAGGATCATATGCCCCGTGCTGCTGACCGGAAGCCATTCCGTGACACCCTCGACAATGCCGAGAATAATAACCTTGATGAGTTCTAAAATATCCATATGCGTCCTTTCTGACAGACTGCCGCAGCAGTCAGGCTTTGTCACACATTCCATAGTATACCACATTCCGGCAGGGCTGTCAATTGCCGGAATACACAAAGTCCAGCCGCCGGCAAGTCCGCAGCATTGACAATGGAACATAAATATGCTATACTATATGTGATAATTACCCCGGATTCCGGGAGAAGGAGAAGATGAGGATGCCAAAAACCGCGATCATGACCGATACCAACAGCGGGATCAGCGTGGAAGAAGGACGTGAAATGGGTATTTTCGTTCAGCCGATGCCGGTGATTCTGGACGGTCAGAATTATCTGGAGGGCGTGGATGTCACCCATGCAGATGTATATGCTGCAATGAAGGCCAAAAAGGACGTATCTACATCACAGCCGGCCGCAGGATTGCTGATGGAAACCTGGGAAAAGATCTTCGCTGAGGGGTATGATGAGATCGTCTATATGCCGATGTCCAGCGGCCTCAGCGGATCCTGCGCAACCTCCTCCGGACTGGCGCTGGAATATGACGGACGGGTGCAGGTCGCAGATAATCACCGTATTTCCGTAACCATGCGCACCGCCGCTGAGGATGCGGCTGCATTGGCAGCACAGGGCATGGTTGCCGCAGAGATCAAGGAACGTCTTGAAAAGAATGCCTTCAATTCGGTGGTCTATCTGGCCGTGAATACGCTGGAATATCTGAAAAAAAGCGGTAGAGTCACAGCTTCCGCAGCTGCGATCGCTGCTGTGCTGAATATCAAGCCGGTTCTCATCACGACCGGTGAGAAATTCGATACATTCGCCAAGATCCGCGGCATGCAGAATGCGAAGGCGAAAATTTTGGAAGCCGCTGCATCCGAGCTGGAAAACCGGTTCAAAGGAATCCCGCATGACCGGATCCGGGTTGCGACTGCCGGTACTTTTGAAACGGAAGCCGAGGAGAAAGCCTGGCGAGCTGAGGTTCAGGCAGCTTTTCCAGATTTCTCTGTCAGATATGACAAGCTCTCCTGCAGCGTTGCCTGCCATACCGGAATCGGCGCTGCCGGTCTGGGAATGATGCTGCTTGATCGGTAAATGATATGCTAAACCTCCCTGTTTTCAGACAGGGAGGTTTTCTTCCTTTCTATTTATGAAATCAAATTATTTTTTTGAAAACAAAAAAATTGCCTTGATTTTAGAATCAAGGCAATTTATAGTACCGGCACCTATCTAATTTCCCAGGTCGTCGCCAACCAAGTATTTTCGACGTAAAGGAGCTTAACTGCCGTGTTCGGAATGGGA
>CACZPI010000079.1 GCA_902783005.1 uncultured Ruminococcus sp.
CAAGGCCATTATCAATGCCATTGACCCGAAGAAGGATGTGGATGCCTTCCATCCGGAGAATGTCGGCCAGATCATGATCGGTGACTATAAGTTCCTGCCCTGCACACCGGCGGGTGCCATGGAGCTGATTGATTCGACAGGCGTGGAGATCTCCGGCAAGAAGTGTGTTGTGATCGGACGCAGCAACATTGTCGGCAAGCCGATGGCCATGCTGCTCCTGCACAGAAGCGGCACCGTGACGATCTGCCACAGCCGCACGAAGGATCTGGCTTCCGTGACACGGGAGGCAGACATTCTCGTGGCAGCCGTTGGCAAGGCGAATTTCGTCACCGGTGACATGGTCAAGGAAGGCGCAGTTGTCATTGATGTCGGCATCAACCGCCTTGACAACGGCAAGCTCTGCGGCGATGTGAAGTTCGACGAGGTCGAGCCGAAGGCATCGTGGATCACGCCGGTTCCGGGCGGCGTCGGCCCCATGACCATTGCTATGCTCATGCGCAACACCCTCACCGCTGCAAAGGCACAGCACGGAATCGAGGACTGATTCCGGGATCAGGAAAAAGAGCGCTCCCTGCTGCGGTGATTGCAGCAGGGAGCTGTTTTATATCTTATCGAATCCTTTTCTGAGCAGCGGAATGCACATTCCGCCCAGTGCGTTGCCGATGGCCACGGTAATAACGTACCGGAGCCCCGGGAGCGCATCGGCAGGGGAGGCGAGCGATGCGAACCAGTAGAAGCAATCCGCCACAGAATGGTTGAACCCGCAGAAGATGAATACCATCACCGGCACCGCCGTACCGAAGACCAGTGCTGTGTCAAGCCGCTCACCCTGTGCACGCCGCCCGTTGTCCACAGCCAGATACATCAGGATGCCGCAGAAGAAGCCGAGTACCAGCCGGCTTACAAAGCCGTCCGCGGTCTTGACCTCCATCAGTGCCGCAGCATGGCCGGAGACTGCCGTTCCCGCTCTTGTCAGGCGGATGAGCACCGCTGCCGCTGCCGTTCCGGCGGCATTCCCAAGGAGCGTGATTCCGACCTCGGCCAGATATACCGGCCTGTGCTCCGGAATATACCCGACCTTGCCCGTGTAGAGCGCAAAGCCGTACCGGATAATGCAGAACAGCCCGAAGCTGAACAGAAACCCGCCCAGATAACGGTTTTCACACAGCAAATTGACAATGCCGCCCATGCCGATGAGGAGCCCGGATACGATGGCCTTGCAGAAAATGCTCCGGTAGGTCTCTGCATTCATGTGTTCATCCTCCTGATCGTTAAAAATTTCACACACTAAGGATTATACCACATCCTGCCTTGCTTGTCAAATTTTTAACAACCGTGTAAACCTGTGCAATTCCTTGCGGCAGGTAGATTGCCCACGGTATTTCAACAAAAATCCGGCGATCCCATAAATTTTCAGAAAAAGCAAAAAAACTCTTGCAAATTTTCCGGAGATATAGTATAATAGATGTGTATGCTGAATTTTTAACGATTGGAGTGTGAGCTTATGAACCACATAATCACGGCACACAACCTCGCCATGCTCGCAGGCGGCTCCATCAGCGGTGATAAGAAGCCTCTCGACCCTTCCGAACAGGGGGGCGTGACCCTCGCGGGCCTTGGCATCGTCATCGCAGGACTGCTGATCCTGGTATTGGTGATCTTCCTGTTCGGCAAGCTGTTTGACGCCATCGGCGCAGCACAGAAGGCCAAGGAGGCAGCCAAGGTCGCAGAAAAGACGCCCAAGCCTGTACCTGCCCCTGTCAAGGCGGAGCCTGCACCTGCTCCGGCGGTGATTGCTCCGGCAGAGGATGAGGACGAGGTGATCGCGGTTATTTCCGCAGTGGTCGCCATGATGAGCGAAGCAGACGGCACAACATACCGTGTGAAGTCTGTGCGTCCGGCAGCGGGCTTTAGCGGCAGAGCTGCATGGGCGATGGACGGCCGACGCAATAATGTATCGCCGTTCTGAGCGATGTTGAAAGGAGTTTATCTGCCATGCTGCAAATCCTGCAAGATATTCTGATGGGTCTCTGGGAGACCAGCGGTATGTATGCGCTGCTCGATGATCCCAAGAAGCTCATTATGATTCTGATTTCGTTCGTGTTCATGTACCTTGCCATTGTCAAGGAATATGAACCGCTGCTGCTGCTGCCGATCTCGTTCGGCATGTTTCTGTCCAACCTCCCGGCTGTGCTGCCGGAGGATCTGATGTTCCACGCAGAGTTCTGGAATGAAGCCCAGAGCTCAGAATGGTTCTGGAAGGTTCTGCATGACGGCGGACTGCTCGACAAGCTGTACCTCGGTGTCAAGCTGCAGATCTATCCGTGCCTGATCTTCCTGGGCATCGGTACCATGACTGATTTCGGCCCGCTGATCGCCAACCCCAAGAGCTTCCTGCTCGGTGCGGCGGCACAGGGCGGCATCTTCTTCACCTTCCTCGCTGCTTCCATGATGGGCATGAGCGCTGCGGAATGCGGCTCCATCGCGATCATCGGCGGTGCGGACGGCCCGACTTCCATTTATGTTTCCAGTAAGCTGCTCGACGGTGCCAATTCCAATCTGAGCACCGGTACCATTGCCCTTGCGGCGTATACTTACATGGCGCTCGTTCCGGTCATCCAGCCGTTCTGGATGAAGCTGCTGACGACCAAGAAGGAACGTGCCATTAAAATGCCGAATCTGCGTACTCCTTCCAAGACCGAGAAGATCATCTTCCCGATCGTTGTTACCCTCGTCGTTGCCCTCCTCGTACCGTCTGCCGGTGCACTGGTCGGCATGCTGATGTTCGGTAACATCCTCAAGGAGAGCGGCGTCTGCGATCGTCTGGTCGATACCGCACAGAATGCCCTGATGAACATTGTAACCATCTTCCTGGGCATTTCCGTCGGTGCAACGACTACAGCCGGCAATGTCCTGAATCTGGACTTTGCCAAGGTCATGATCCTTGGCGTGGTTGCCTTCTCACTGGGTACCTGCTGCGGTCTGTTCCTGGCCAAGATCATGAACTGGGTGACCGGCGGCAAGATCAACCCGCTGATCGGTTCTGCGGGCGTTTCCGCCGTGCCGATGGCAGCGCGTATTTCCCAGAAGGTCGGCGCACAGACCGACCCGACCAACTTCCTGCTCATGCATGCCATGGGCCCGAATGTTGCCGGTGTTATCGGTTCTGCGGTTGCGGCCGGTGTCCTGCTGAGCGTTATCGCGTATTGATTGTCGAAATGCATCCCTCCGGCGCAAACCGGGGGGATGCTTGTCTGTGGGAGAATGATACATGAAAAAAGACTTCAGCGGCCTGACCGGAAAGAAGCTCCTGCATGAGGTCGGGCGCAGGAACCGGAAGCTGTTCTTTACGAGCCTGTTCGGTACGGTCATGTCACTGGTGCTTGCGTATATATCTGTTCCGTTTATGCGGGATACGGGATCGTATTTCTCAGGTGTATTCATCCTGCTGTTAGGCCTCGGTCTGGCAGTCGGCGTCGGACGCCAGGTGCCGCGGCATCTGAAAACGATGCTGCATTCGGGTGACAGCCCGCTGTTTCAGACCCACGGCAGCCCGGATGAGATCGCCGGGATGATCTCTGAGGAATACATCCTCGCGCAGATGGACGAGGAGGGCACGATGGTCTGCCCGTCGTTCATCATGATGCGGCGGGATTATGAGACATTCATCCGTTATGATAAAGTACGGTTTGCGTCCTTGCTGGTGTTTCAGAAGTACGGAGCTCCCGTGCGCCTGTACCTCGATATTACCGACACAGCGGGCAAGAACGAACGCTTCCCCATTCGCCTGAACCACCAGGAGGAAGCAGAAGAAGCCCTCCGGAGAATCAAGGAAATTGCCCGGATCTGAATGATGCCCCTGCGTATCTGCGCAGGGGCATTTCGATTGGGATTTACAGGGCATCTTTGGGGCATTTTCTGACGCATTCCATACAAAGGATGCATTCCGTACCGTTTTCCCGTTTTCTGGAATTGTCCGTCATATCCACTTGCATCGGACAGACCTTCCTGCATTTCCCGCAGGAAATGCATTTGTCCTTATCACATGTGACACGGAACAGCGAGAAATAGCTCATCGGCTTCAAAAATACCGTGATCGGGCAGATATATTTGCAGAATGCGCGGTTATCCTTAAATGCAAACGCAAGCAGGATGCCGACAGCGTAATACAAAAGATTGCCTATGAGGAATGCCCAGAACATGATCCGCTCGATATTGCCGATCCTTGTGAGAAACAGGGCGGTGACAAAAACAAACGACAGGGAAAAGGTGATATACCGGATCCAGCCCAGCTTCCGTCTTGGCTGCTGCGGCACTTTATAAGGCAGAAAGTCCAGCACCATCGCCGTCCAGCAGGCATACCCGCACCAGCCTCTTCCAAAGATGAGCGGGCCGAAGATCTTTGCAACCGCATAATGAATGGTAGCGGCTTCAAATACCCCTGTAAACAGATAGTACCAGAATCCCTCGATCTGCATGTTCTCTCCCCGGATCAGTCCCAGATAGAGCAGCATGTACAGGCCGACGAGAAGCTGCACAATGCGCCGTGCATATTTGTATTTCCGGATAAATAAAAAGACCCCCGCTGCAATAGAGATACCGATATAGCTGAAATTGAACAAATAAAAGAGATTGTCCTTTGTCTGCCAGAGAACAACTGCCACAGTCTCAAATACGATCAGCATAATCAAGGGTACAGCATACTTTTTCATGGAATACCTCCGCAAATCCCGGTTGATTTCCTAACAATTATACCACGACACCGCTGCACTGTCAATAGAAAAAGCCATAGTACCTCTGACTTCACATCAGAAATACTATGGCGTACATTTTTATTGCGGTTCTCAGGAGAATTCCGGCTCCTGATCGGTCACGAATCGTTCCTGCTGCATGCCGCCGCGGCCACCGCGCATACCGCCGCCGCGCTGGACAATCGCGCCGTTTTCATCGGTCGGAGGCTGCATGTCACCCGGCTGAAAATCGCCCTCCGGCATCTGTCCCGGCTGGAAATCACCCTCCGGCATCTGTCCCGGCTGGAAATCGCCCTCCGGCATCTGACCGGGCTCGAAATTGCCCTCCGGCATCTGACCGCGATTGAAGCCGCCGTGTCCCATGTCACCGCCCATACCGCCGGCAGTTCCGATGTAGGAAACGGCATCGGAAACGGTAATGCTGCTTTCCTCGGTGCCGTCATTCTGATAGCCGCCGGGTTCATACAGGCCGTCCTGCTGCTGGGCATCGGAGGTGCCGCCGATCAGGAATGTGTAGGACGCATCGTCCTCAAACAGGCTGCTGCTGACAATGAACGAATTCCAGCTCTTGGCGGGTTCAAAGCTCAGGAGCTCATTGCCGTTCGCATCCAGAACCGTGACAAGCGTTCCGCCCTGCTGGGAAGCAGCGGTCGTCATCACAATGGTATTCTGCGTGCCGTCCGGATATTCTGCCATGCCCGAAGCGCCTGCAGCGATCAGCAGACCGCCGGTGCATTGCAGGGAGCTGTTGGAATCGAGTGCACCGTTGCCGGAATCGGTCGGGCCGTTGACAAGCACGATGCCGCCGGAAACCAGCAGATCACCGTTGGAATCAAGACCGTCACCGCCTGCATCCACATAGACATAGCCCCCGGAGATCGTCAGCGTGCATGCAACTGCACTGCCCATTGCACCCTCTGAGGAGCCGTCACTGGCATTGAAGCCGTCATCCGAGGACTTGATCCGGACGGTGCCGTCCGAAACGTTGATGTCCTTGGCCTCGATGCCCTCATAGGATTCCGTCACCTCGACAGAACCGCCGGAGATCTCTGCGGTCTCATCCGCATGGATGCCCTTGCTGCCCGCTGCAAGGCTGCTGCTGCCGCCTGCAATGTACAGGGAGCCGTTGGAATGCAGTGCATCATCCGCTGCATTGACAGTGATCTCTCCGCCGCCGATATAGAGCAGCGATCCTGCCTTCATGCCCTTGATGCTGGGGGTGGAATCCTCGGAGGATTCTGCATTCTCAGGCATTTCGGTATTTTCTGCGGTGACAATGTTCATGGTGGGCTGGAATTCGCTGTTTGCTTCCTGCGGCATCTGCGAATCGGAATTCCAGTTCTGACGACCGAAGCCGCGTCCGCCCATCATGCCGCCGCCCATGCCGAAATCATCGCTGTGCTGCGGGGCATTGACGGTTCCGCCGCCTGCGGTGATGTCCAGGGTGCCGCCCTCCGCAATCAGCTCGGATTCTGCCTGAATGCCGTCCTGTGCAGCATCAATGGTGATCGTGCCGCCGGAAATGTACACAAATCCCATTCCGGTGTCGGTGGTGTTGGTCGCCTTGATTCCGTCACCGCCGGCATCGACAGTGATCGTGCCGCCGCAGACAGCGACGTAATCCTTGCCCTTGATGCCGTGTCCGGCAGAGGTCACGCTGAGCGTTCCGCCGGTGATGACAACATCGTCCTTGGAAACGATGCCTTCATCGTAATTGCCGGTAACGGTCAGGCTGCCGCTGCCGTTGATCGTCAGGGAATCCTTACTGTAAAGAGCCGCCGTATCCTCCTGCGCTTCGGCGCGGGTGCTGCCGTCAGAGAGGGCATTCTGCGAGCCGTCTGCAAGGGTGACAAAGACCTTCTTTGCCGATGTCACATAAATGGCAGCACCACTGGGATTGGTGATCTCTGCATTGTCCAGGACAAGCTGTACCTTTCCCTCGGAGGCCACCACGATCTGCCCGGTCAGGCTGCCGGTGATGCGGTAGGTGCCTTCCTCTGTGATCGTGACGGTGCTGCCGTCTGCTGCGGCGCCGGAGCCGGAGATCTCCGCACCGGTGCCGTTCAGCGAAATGTCTGTATCAATGGTGTATTCGCCGCTTTTGTCCCGGTCGGAGAACAGCGACGAAATATCGGTTGTGTAAGGAACCGCGATATTGCTCAGATTGCTGACATTGGTCACAGCCTTTTCTTCGGCTGCCTCTGTGGTTTCCTCCTGCGAGGCGGCTGCTGTGGTTTCGGCAGTCTGGCTGTCGGTCAGGGAATCGGCAGGTTGTGCGCATCCTGTCAGCATGGCAGCGCTGACGATGGCGCAGAACAAGGCCTGCAGGTATTTCTGGTTTTTCTGGATTTTTTCCATAGTATTCACCGCTTTCATAAGATCCCGATTCCCATATGTTTTGTCTCTGTTTCTGTGTTATAGTATACCGGTGCATTATGATCGTTTTGTGACAGCCAGCGGAAAATCGGAGAAAAGCGGCGTGAGATCAGCCTCCGGTCACCTGACTCCAGTCTGCGCTGCCGTGAAGGCCGGCCTGCGCGGCATAGACCAGAATATAGGAGGCATCTGTGGAATTGACCGCATCCTTGCCGTCCGCATCGGCCAGATGCAGACGGAGTGTATGCTCCGCGGCATCCTCGCTGAAGGAAGCATTGCCGCCAAGGCCGTTCTGGGCTGTATACGAGAGGACAATCGAGGCATCCTCGGAATTGACGACGCCGTCACGGTTGACATCCCCGCGCAGGCCGTAACCGGCGGAGGAAACGAGTACATCCCCGAAATACTGGTATTCCTCGGATGCAACAGCGATCTCCAGACCGTGCATGGCCGGGATCACCTTCGTATAAACGCTGCCGCTCTTATCACCGACCGGCGTATCGTCGGAGCAGACATAGGTCTCCTCGACGATCTGACCGTTTTCCGTTTCGGACTGCTCGATGTAATCCACCCGATGCACGCCCGCAGCCGTACCGGGGGCGAGGTGCAGATCAAGATCGACAAGGCTGAATGCATCCGATACCCCGCCGAGGAAGCTGGCAGAACGCGGGCCGGTTTCGCTGTAGGAATGCTGCCATGTCAGAACGAACTGGCTGTTGTCCTCCAGAAAATTGCACATAACCCACATGCAGTCCGTGATATATGTGCCGCTGCTGTTGAAGCATCCGAGTGCATAGGGCTTGAACCGCGTGGAAAATGCCGTGCCGTCCGGCAGCGTGAAGTCCTGTGCTGTGGAATAGGCCGTAACAGAGGGGTTGACAAAGGTATCCTTGTCAAAGGTCAGATCGGTGCAGTCCGATTGCAGATTCAGCTTGATGTATGCCAGATCTGCCCGCTCTGCCTCAATATAGACACCGGTGTGAATGATCGCGCCTGCTGCTGCGGCTGCGGGGCTGACATAGACGGTGCCGTCATGAATGAACAGGCTGCTGTCTGCCGAGACCGGACGCAGCGCAAGGCCGATTTCCTCCGGGCCGGAATAAGCGGCATGCGCCGGCATGGCTGCGGTCAGAAGCGCAGCAGCGGTCAGGGCGGATGCAATGCTCCGGATATGTTTCATAGTACCATTCCTTTCTGAAAACAGGCTTGAAAAGCCGGATTTTGTGGATAACGCTTCAGAACATGTCTATTATACCATGCCCGCGGCAGTGCTGTCAAGCAATGGCAGAAATTGACACGGGCAGTTTGACAAACCTCTGCGGATATGGTATAATAGAGGTACAGAGGGAGCATCCCCTCTGTACAGGAGCACGGCAGGGGACTGCCGGGTTCCGGAGCATCGCGGATGCTCTGCTGTCTGCATTCCCGGAGGAGGCTCCGGAATGCATAGCATTTGAAAAGGAGGTGAAACCTATGGCCATCTATCTGATTGACTATGAGAATGTCTACATTGACGGACTGCAGGGTATTGATGCGCTCGACGAGAAGGATATCGTCCATATCTTCTATACCCAGAACCGCTGCGGACTGACCTTTGACCTGCACCAGAAGCTGCTCTCCAGCAAGGCGCGGGTACAGCTCAACGAAGTGAGCATCAGCCCGAAAAACAATGATCCCGTCAAGAATGCACTGGACATCCAGCTGATGATGTTCACCGGATTTCTGATCGGCTCGAAGGCATCCGATACCATTTTTATCATCAGCAAGGATAAGGATTTCCTGCTTGGTTCGGATTTCTTCTCACGTTACATCCCGGATGATTCGATCCTGCTCACGCAGGTATCCTCCATTGCGGAAGGCTGCAATCTGCTCAAGAGTCTGAAGGAGGGCGGCGCGGCTGCGATCGAAGCGACCGATGCGGATCGCTTTGCCGGCATTGATGAAGATGATCCGCTCGATGATTA
>CACZPI010000080.1 GCA_902783005.1 uncultured Ruminococcus sp.
GATCTCCTCTGCCATGAGATGATCCGCCAGCATTCCGGAAAAGAACCAAGCAATTACACACGACAGGCACACAAGCAGCACCGTCATCAGTAGGATCCGTCTGCTTGCACGATTGCTCAGGAGCCGTTCTGTTTTGTCCATTTGTACCCCATTCCCCGCTTTGTAACGATTTGCCCCATACCGGATTCCCGCAGCTTTTCCCGAAGCCGGGAAATATGGACGGATAAGGTATTGTCATTGACGAATTCGCCCTTGCTGTCCCAGAGATGATTCAGAAGCTGTTCCCGGGTCAGGTATTGCTCCCGGTTACACATCAGGTAATCGAGCAGTTTTTGCTCGACCGCTGTAAGCTCCGGCATTGCGGGCGCAGCAATCTGCCGCCGTAGAACCGCGCGGACACGGGAGAGCAGCTCACGCAACCGGAATGGCTTTGTGATATAGTCATCTCCGCCGGCATCCAGCCCCTCCACGATCTCACGCTCCTCACTGCAGGACGTCAGGAAGATCACAGGCACATCGGAATGCATCCGGATTTCTTTACAGAGCGCCACACCGCTTCCGTCCGGTACCATTACATCAAGCAGCAGCAGATCTGCTTCTGAAAAGTGTTTTCTTGCTTCGGCGCAGCAGGAAGCCGTAATCGTTTCGTATCCTTCCGTCTGCATTGCCAGCGCGATATTACCGCAAAGCATCGGATCATCGTCCATAATCAGAATCACAGGCACTTTCATCACCTCAGAACCATTATACCATATCTTTCGCCTGCCTTCAACCCCTCAAACCGGTGTTCTGCGTTTTTTATCGTGAATTTCTCGGAATCCTATTGACATAATTTACAATTCATGCTATAATATGATAGTAAACTATGACGATTATGTAAAAGAACATAGCGTTGAATGTAAAGAAGGGAGGAATGGCAATGCCCGCTTCTGTGGACGAAAAGGCGTATATGAAAGCCTATATGTCACGAAAAATACGGACGTTTCCGTTTCTGATCCTGATGCTTTTTTCTTTGCTTCCCTTGATTTCCTTCAGCTTTGAATGGGCGCGGGGACAGCTGGCATGGCACAAAACAGTTGCAGAAGTTGTTATGACGACCGATGACGGCGGCGCATTTTACCGGTATACCAATGATAAGACAGGGGAGACTTATTCTGGTACATTGCAGCAATACAAGATCCTGATTTATTATCCGGTTGGTCATACGCCGCAGGTACATGATACCATTTCAATGGCTTACAAAACCACCGACCCGGTGCAGCATGTGATCTTTTCGAGATTAGAGGCACGCATGGCAACCTGGGCTGCGGTGTTTGTTTTTTGTTTTGTGATCTATTTCTGGCTGGAATGGGAGCTGAAAAAACGATCGAAAATCAAGATCGCCGGTTAGGATCATTACAGTATATTTTGTGTATCAGAGCAGGAGCGTCATCCCACAGGACGCGCTCCTGCTTTATAGATGCCGTGAGAAACAGGAGGAAACCCAGATGCAA
Organism: uncultured Ruminococcus sp.; assembly: GCA_902783005.1. GTDB lineage: Bacteria > Bacillota > Clostridia > Oscillospirales > Ruminococcaceae > UBA3855. The sequence continues at coordinate 1,494 of CACZPI010000080.1, forward strand.
AGAGTTCTTCTCAATCAAAACTGGATGATGCAGCAGGCAGGTTCCGATAAGCGTTATCCTTGCAGCATACCGTGCAGTATGTATGACACCTTGCAAAAATGCGGAGAGATCGAAGATCCGTTTTACCGGGAAAACGAATCCGCAGCCCTGCCTCTTTCCGAAAGCGATTATCTGTTTGAAACGACGTTCCAGCGTCCGTCTTTTTTTCCGGGGGCGCATGTGGTTCTGTGCTTTGACGGCATTGATACCATTGCCGACATTTCTCTGAATGGAAAAGCCCTCTTTTCGGCAGACAATATGCACCGCAGATGGCGGATCGAGGTTACGGATCTTCTGGAAGACCAGAATACACTGACAGTTCTGATCCATTCTCCGCTGCGGTACATTGCCGAAAAGCAGGCAGAGCATCCGCTCTGGGGCGTAGATTCCACCGTGGCGGGCTTTCCACACATCCGCAAGGCACATTACATGTTCGGATGGGACTGGGGCCCGAAGCTGCCGGATCTGGGCATCTGGCGCGATGTATACCTTGAAGCATGGGCAGACGGCCGCATCCGGAACGTGCAGTATTTACAGGAACACAGTGACGATGCAGCCAATCTGACGGTATGTCCTGATTTTGAGCAGGAGAGCGAAGGCCTGGAGTGGATCTTTGCGCTTTACGATCCGAATGGTGATATGATTTTCAAGACCGAACCCATGCCGGTTTCGAGAAGCTCTCTGGTTGTCCGGATCGGCCGCCCGCAGCTCTGGTGGGCACACGGATTTGGCAAACCGGATCTTTATACCGGTGTCGTTCTGCTGACAGACGCCGGCGGCAATGCGGTGGACAGCCGAACCGAAAAAATCGGCCTTCGTACCCTGACGATCCGTCAGGAACCGGATCAGTGGGGAGAATCTTTCTGTATCAATCTGAATGGCAGGGATATTTTTGCCATGGGTGCAAACTGGATCCCGACAGACAATCTTCTGCCCCGGTGTACCGCCGAAAAGACAAGGCAGCTCCTTAAAAGCTGTATTGATGCCAATTTCAATGTCATCCGTGTATGGGGCGGCGGCTTTTATCCGTCGGATGCATTTTACGATTTCTGCGATGAAAACGGTCTGATCGTCTGGGAGGACTTCATGTTTGCCTGCGCCAATTACCGGCTGACAGAAGATTTCTGGGCTTCGGTCGAGGCAGAAATGCGCGACAATATCCTGCGTCTTCGCAATCATGCCAGCCTTGGTCTGTGGTGCGGCAATAATGAAATCGAAACTGCCCTGGAGACCTGGGGACTGCCAGATGATCCGGTGGTTAAGGCGGATTATATTGAGCAGTTTGAGCATCGTATGCCGGCAGTTGTTCAGGAACTGGATCCGCAGCGGTTTTACTGGCGTTCCTCGCCCTCTGCCTACGGCGGATGCAAGGATACGGATTCCAATGCAGCAGGCGATATGCATTACTGGGAGATCTGGCACAGCTTCAAACCGTTTGAAGCGTTCCGTGAGCTGTACTACCGTTTCTGTTCAGAATACGGCTTTGAATCTGTTCCATCCGTCAGAACGCTGCTTCCTGTATGCGACCCGGAACAGGGGGATCTCAATCTGATGTCCCCTGTGATGGAGGCGCATCACAAATGTGCGCAGGGAAGCCAGAAAATCATGTATTACCTTGCACAGATGGTGCGGTATCCGGAGAGCTTTGCACAGTTGTCCTATGCATCCCAGCTTGTTCAGGCGGAATGCATCCGCTCCAATGTGGAGCATATGCGCCGTCATCGCGGCAGGTGCATGGGATCGGTCTACTGGCAGCTCAATGACTCAAATCCTGCGATTTCCTGGTCAAGCGTGGACTATGCCGGACGCTGGAAGGGCGTGCATTACTATGCACGGCGTTTTCATGCGCCGGTGCTGCTGACGGCTGGCGCATTCGGAGACCCCGAGTTCAATGTTTCCAATGAAACGCTGGAAAGCATCAGCGGAACCATCCATTGGATGATTCGCAACAACCGATCCGAAATTCTCCGGGAAGGCCGGATCCCGGTCGATGTCCCCGCGCTTTCTGCACAGAATTATCCTCGTCCGGAAGGACTGGAGGAATTCTATACGCCCGAAAACAGACGCAGGTATTATCTGTCCTATGAGCTGGAAGCAGACCATGTGATTCTGAGTGCCGGCACCTCCTTGCTGACCGTACCGAAGCAGTTTGACTTCTGTGAGCCGCATATCTCATTTGAATTGCGCAAGCTCCCGTCACATTATATCGTGACCATTACATCCGATGTATTTGTACAGGCAGCAATGCTCGAATGCGGCGATCATGATGTACAGTTCTCCGACAACTGGATTGACCTGCACGGCGGTGTGCCTGTCACGGTCACGATTCCGAAGCAGCAGGATCTGACACTGGAAATCCTGCGCCGGGAATTGCGTGTTGTCAGCCAGATGACCCCTGCTGAATAAAAAGCTAATCCCTCTGAACAGATCGTTCAGAGGGATTTTTGCAATCAATATGCGAGCTTTTCGGTCAGATAAGCCTCCAGCTCCGCGATCGGCATACGAACCTGCTCCATGGTATCGCGCTCGCGGACGGTTACGCAGCCGTCGTCACCAGACTCGAAGTCATAGGTAATGCAGAACGGCGTACCGATCTCATCCTGACGGCGGTAACGCTTGCCGATGCCGCCGGCATCATCGAAGTCGATGTTCCACTTCTTGCTCAGTTGCGTGAAGACCTCTGTTGCCTGCTCCGAGAGCTTCTTGGACAGCGGCAGAACAGCAGCCTTGAACGGAGCCAGAGCCGGATGAAGATGCATAACGACACGGGTATCATTCTTTTCGGCATCCAGAACCTCTACGTCATAAGCCTCGGTCACAATGGTCAGGAACAGACGCTCCACACCGAGAGACGGCTCAATGACATACGGTACATACTTGGAGTTGTCCTCCGGATCGAAGTATTCCATGGACTTGCCGGAATGAGTCTGATGCTGCGTCAGGTCGTAATTGGTTCTGTCAGCAATGCCCCAGAGCTCGCCCCAGCCGAACGGGAAGAGGTACTCAAAGTCAGTGGTTGCCTTGGAATAGAAGCTCAGCTCCTCCTGATCATGGTCGCGCAGACGGAGGTTCTCCTCCTTGATGCCCAGACCCAGCAGGAAGTCGCGGCAGTAGCTTCTCCAGAACTGGAACCATTCCAGATCGGTGTCCGGCTTGCAGAAGAATTCCAGCTCCATCTGCTCGAACTCACGAACACGGAAAATGAAGTTACCGGGGGTGATTTCGTTACGGAAGGACTTGCCGATCTGTGCGACACCGAACGGAACCTTCTTGCGGGTGGTTCTCTGGATATTCTGGAAGTTAACGAAAATACCCTGTGCAGTTTCCGGGCGCAGATAAAGCTCGCTCTTGGTATCCTCGGTAACACCCTGGAAGGTCTTGAACATCAGGTTAAACTGACGGATGTCGGTGAAATCGCACTTGCCGCAGTTGGGGCATGGAATCTGCTTTTCACGGATGTAATTGGTCAGCTCCTCGTTCGACCAGCCGGCCGGATTGGTGCCGTCGAAATCCTCAATCAGGTTGTCCGCTCTGTGGCGGGTCTTGCAGGCCTTGCAGTCCATCAGCGGATCGGAGAAGCCGCCGAGATGACCGGAAGCCACCCAGGTCTGCGGATTCATCAGAATCGCGGAATCCAGTCCCACATTATAGGGGCACTCCTGGATGAACTTTTTGCGCCATGCATTCTTGATATTGTTCTTCAGCTCCACACCAAGCGGGCCGAAGTCCCAGGTATTGGCCAGACCACCGTAGATCTCGGATCCTGCATACACAAAACCACGGGATTTACAAAGGTCAACGATCTTGTCCATGCTCTTTTCACTGTTTTTCAGCATAGTTTTTTCCTTCTTTCTCGTGAATTGCTGCCGCTGGATTGCGGCAGACCATACATCTTATTATACATGAAATCACCGGATCTGTCAAGTGATTCCGGCAGACTCTTCTTTTTTCCGGAATTCTGTCACATTTTCTGTCCGGATTCCGTCTTAAAAGATAGAGGGTGCAAAACTCTGTAACCTGATTTTCACCAAGCTGCATATATTTGTACTTGACATTTTGTACAGAATGATGTATAATAGGTATGACAGTCAGGAATCCCGCAAAATGACGGCGTTCTTTGACGCTGACGAAGAAAGAAAGAGGTCGAATTATGATGAACAAGAATATGAAGAAGATCATGGCTATCTGTCTGGCCGTTACCATGGCAGCTCCTGCTTTTGCCTGCTCCTCGAAGCCGCAGCAGCCTGTTGAGGTAGAGACCATCTCCCTGGAGGATACCAAGAAGGAGCTGACCTTCAGCTTCAATAACGGTGCTTCCGCAGATGCTACTGAGGCAAATGAGGAAAATGCAGAAACAACTGCTGCCGATGCCGAGACCGCAGAGGGCGATGCAACGACGCAGGAGGGCGACGCTGCGACCGAAGCAGGTGAGAAGGAAACGGTCATGGAGGATGTGACCCAGTACATGAATGTCACCGATGCTGACGGTCAGAATGTTACCGATGCCGACGGGCAGAGCGTAACGGAGCCGGTTGTTGTCGGCACCCGCCCGGTAGAGGTCAGCAACCAGACTCCGGCTGCCACTACAAAGGCAGACGAGCCTGCGAAAGCAGATGCAACCGAAGCTCCGGCATCCTATACCCCGCAGTATGACACCTGTAAGGCATACTGGCTGGATATGACCCAGATGGGCGACTTCAAGTTCAACGGCGAATTCCTGACCTTCACCTTTGAGGTCAAGGATTCTGCTCCGGACGGCAATTATCCGATCACCATTACTTATACCGACATTGCAAGCTGGGATCTGGTACAGTATGACCCGGTTCGTATCGACGGTGAGATTGCCGTCAACAAGGATCCTGCCAAGCAGGCTGATCTTCCGACTGAGGATTTTGCGCTGAAGATCAACAGCGAAAAGGCGAAGCAGGGCGATACTGTTGTTGTTAAGATGGATCTTGCCAATAACCCGGGCTTCTGCGGATTTGTCATCGACGTACAGTATGATATGAATGCACTCAAGCTCATCGAGGGCGATGCAGGCTCCGATTTCGGCGGTGCTGTCAGCCTGAACTAAGAATAGATATTCAGAAAGCGGATGCCTCACGGCATCCGCTTTTATTTGTCTAAAAGCAGAGCGCCATTCATCTTTACGATGAATGGCGCTTTTCTGATCAGTTTTTGATACTGTGCATCGGCGCCGGGATCCGGCCGCCGCGGGAAATAAACTTTGCAGGGGATTTGGTATTGATCGGCATGACGGGACCGGAGCCGAGAAGGCCGCCGAATTCCAGCATTTCGCCTTCCTTCATGCCAATAGCGGGGATCAGCCGGACAGCCGTGGTCTTGTTGTTGACCATGCCAATGGCTGCCTCATCTGCAATGATGGCCGAGATCGTCTCCGCGGTAATGTCGCCGGGTACGACGATCATATCCAGGCCGACCGAGCAGACAGCCGTCATGGCTTCGAGTTTTTCAAGCGTCAGGGTGCCGGCAATTGCCGCATCGATCATGCCCTGATCCTCCGACACCGGAATGAAAGCACCGGACAGGCCGCCGACATTCGAGGAGGCCATAACGCCGCCCTTCTTGACAGCATCATTCAGCAGGGCGAGGGCTGCGGTCGTGCCATGCGTTCCGCACTGTTCAAGGCCCATTCCCTCAAGAACCTGTGCCACAGAATCACCGACAGCAGGTGTGGGCGCAAGCGAGAGATCCACGATGCCGAACGGAACGCCGAGCATCTTGGAAGCACGGGCGCCGACAAGCTGACCCATACGTGTAATCTTGAATGCAGTCTTCTTAATGACATCTGCCAGCTCGTCAATGGTCGCGTCCGGATACTTGGTGATTGCCGAGCGGACAACACCGGGCCCCGATACGCCGACATGGATCTCACAATCCGGCTCACCGACACCATGGAAGGCACCTGCCATGAAGGGGTTATCCTCGACGGCATTGCAGAAGACAACGAGCTTTGCAGGCCCGATGCACTGGCGGTCAGCCGTGATCTTTGCAGATTCCAGCACGACCTCGCCCATGATCTTCACGGCATCCATGTTGATGCCGCTGCGGGTGGAGCCGACATTGACGGAGGAGCATACGTTGGAGGTGCGGGAAAGAGCCTCCGGGATCGAACGGATCAGAGCCATGTCACCGGCAGAAAAGCCCTTGTGTACCAGCGCAGAATACCCGCCGAGGAAATTGACGCCGCAGGTATCCGCCGCACGCTGCAGGGTAAGAGCGAATTTCACCGGATCGCCGTTCGGGCATGCAGCTGCAAGCATGGCGATTGGTGTAATGGAAATGCGTTTGTTCACGATCGGGATGCCGTATTCCTTTTCAATCTGCTGTCCGACTCTGACCAGATCCTTGGCCTTGGTCGTGATCTTGTCATAGACCTTGTCACAGGCCTTGTCAATGTCCGGATCAATGCAGTCGAGCAGGGAAATGCCCATGGTAATGGTACGAATATCCAGACACTCATCCTGAATCATTCGGATGGTTTCCAGAATATCAAAAGTATTCAGCATGTTTTCACCTCATCCGTTCTCAGATCTTGTGCATGGAATTGAAAATGTCCTCGTGCATGCAATGGATTGCCAGACCCTCTGTCTTTCCGAGAGCGGACATTTCGTCAGAAAGTGCAGAAAAATCGGTACTCAGACCGGAAATATCCACCATCATGATCATGGCAAACATATCCTGCAGAACACTCTGGGTCACCTCAATGACATTTGCATTGTGTCTTGCACAGATGCCGCTGACCTTGTGCAGGATTCCGACAGTGTCCTTACCGATAACTGTAATAACTGCTCGCATATCTTTTACCTCCAATATCGTAATGCCCGCCGCACGGCAGGCTTATCTTCCTTATTATAACACATATCCGCATAAAAGAAAAGTGATTTTTTGAAATTTCCTGAAAAAATTAACAGAACAAGTCATTTTGACCAAAATTATTCATAAATTGTCCTTGACTTTTTACGAAGGACATGCTAAAATATAGTTAATAACATATTGCTTTTTGCAGTCAGTGTGTGGTATAATTTAGAAATGGGGTGCTTACCATGAAATCACGTTCCAGAATTTTCTGTTCGTGTTTCGCGGTTTGCTTTGCTCTGTCCTCTCTTTTGCCGGTGACTGCCGGTGCCGAAACGGAAGAAGAACGTGCAAAGCGGATAGAATATGCAGAAACGGTCGTAGGATGCGTCAATGATGCGCGTGCGGCCAGGGGACTCGGGGAACTGGATATGGTTCCGGATCTATGTGATGTAACGCAGATCCGAGCAGTTGAAATATCCGAGGTATTCTCCCATGACCGCCCGGACGGCAGGGATTTCACGACAACGCTCAAGGAAAACGGGTACAGCAATTACAGCTTTGCAGCCGAAAATATCGCTGCCGGCAACAGCCTTCCGCAGAAGACATTCAATCAGTGGATGAATTCTCCCGGACACCGCGACAATATGCTGAGCGAGGATCTGACACATATCGGAATCGGCTATTATTACAATCCCGATGTTAAGTATAAGTATTTCTGGGGTATGTTCCTGATCGGCGTCTATGACGAAATGGGGATGCCGTGTGTGTACCCGACGCAGTACAAGCCTGTACGGGCGAAGGGTGATGCGGACGGAACCAAGGTCATTAACGCTGCGGATGCCGCCTATGTTCTGACATTTGCCGCAGAAAAGGCAGTCGGGAATTATATCAATGCATCCGTCAGATTCAGCGAAGCAGCCGACATCAATAACGATGGTAAGGTCAACGCTGTGGATGCGTCGATCATCCTGGCATATTCTGCGCAGGCAGGCCTGGATCCCAATGCTGCGATTGAGGATTATATCTGGTAAGTAAATTGAAAACACAATGAATGATAAAGGGGGCTTTGCCCCCTTTTGATATGCGGTAGGACACTATCGTTTACAAGCATTGAACAGAATTTGATAAAAAGGAGTTATCACCATGGATATTATGCAGGCATCATTAGAAAAGCACAAGGAATGGGGCGGCAAGATCGAAATTGTTTCCCGCACCCAGATCCGTGACCGTCAGTCTCTTTCTCTTGCCTATACACCGGGCGTTGCGCAGCCCTGTCTGGAGATCGAGAAAAATCCGGATCTGTCCTATGAGCTGACCCGCCGCCATAATCTGGTAGCTGTTATCACCGATGGTACGGCAGTTCTTGGACTGGGCGACATCGGCCCGCGTGCAGCCATGCCTGTCATGGAGGGAAAATGCGCCCTGTTCAAGGAATTTGCGGATGTGGATGCATTCCCGCTGTGCGTCAATTCCAAGGATACCGATGTGATCGTGGAGACAATCGCCAACATCGCCTACAGCTTCGGTGGTATTAACCTGGAGGATATTGCAGCGCCGCGCTGCTTTGAGATCGAGCGCCGCCTGAAGGAAAGACTGGATATTCCGGTATTTCATGACGACCAGCACGGTACGGCCATCGTTGTGGCTGCTGCCCTTTCCAATGCCTGCAAGTGTGCCGGCAAGGAGATCGGCAAGCTCGAAGTGGTCATCAACGGCGCAGGCTCCGCGGGTATTGCAATTGCCAAGCACCTGCTGTCCCTCGGCGTCGGCAATATTGTCATGGTCGATCTGTACGGCATTCTTGCCAAGGATACACAGTATGACAATCCGGCACATAACGAGATCGCTGCTGTCACCAACAAGGCAGTTAAGCACGGTACGCTTGTCGATGCCGTAAAGGGTGCCGATGTATTCATTGGTGTATCGAAGCCCGGTCTTCTGACGCCGGAGATGATCGGTACCATGAATGAAAAGCCGCTGGTTTTTGCCATGGCAAATCCGACCCCGGAGATCATGCCGGATCTTGCATTGCAGGCAGGTGCCTATATTGTCGGTACCGGAAGAAGTGATTTCCCGAATCAGATCAACAATGTCGTTGCATTCCCGGGTGTCTTCAAGGGTGCTCTTGCCGTGCGTGCCCGTGACATCAATGAAGAAATGAAGGTCGCAGCTACCAAGGCAATCGCCGGCTGTGTCACAGATGACAAGCTCCGTCCGGACTTTATTCTGCCGGATGCATTTGACCGTTCTGTTGCCTACGCAGTCGCCAAGGCAGTTGCACAGGCAGCCATTGATTCCGGTGTGGCTGGACTTGCGGAAAATCCGCTGAAGTGATGCCGGAGATCCATTCTATCGTTTTGCGGATGATCCTGGCTGGGGTATGCGTCGCATTTCTGATCCTGTTTATCACCCCGCTGTTTCTCGGGATCCGCAATCTTGGCGTATTTGCCGGTGCCGGAATCTCATTGGCAGGCGCATGCTTCTTTATCTTCAATCCGCTGATATCCGCCTGGATCAGGAATATCTGGCAAAACGATGCGGGACGCATTGTTGTCTGCATCGTGACAGGAATTCTGTGCTTTTGCTGTATCCTTGCCGTTGTGATCAGCGGCATGATGATCGGCGCAGCAAATAAATCTCCAAAATCGGATGAACCGGTTGTCATTCTCGGCTGTAAGGTACGCGGCACACAGCCGAGTCTGATGCTGGCCAGAAGACTCGATGCAGCGATCGTATACCTGAAGGATCATCCGGATGTACCGGTGATCGTCTGCGGCGGCCAGGGGGCTGATGAGCAGATGACAGAGGCACAGTGCATGGAGGAATACCTCATTGCACACGGCATCCCGAAAGAACGCATCTATCAGGAAAACCGTTCTACCTCCACCCGTGAAAACCTGCTCTTTGCAAGAGACATTCTTGATGAACAGGAGTGGGAGCATTCCGTTGCGATCGTGACGGATGGCTTTCATCAACTCCGTGCTTCTATGATCGCATCGGATCTGAAAATCCAAACCTCTGCAGTTTCGGCCAGAACCCCCTGGTTCCTGACTCCTGCCTACTGGGTACGGGAATGGTTCGGCGTCTGCTACCAGGTAATTCTGGGATAGGAGAGACATATGCGTTACGATACTGTATTATTCGATCTGGACGGCACGCTGACCGATCCGGGGCAGGGAATCAAGAATTCCGTTCGCTATGCGCTCCGGAAGTCCGGTGTGCCGATTCCTTCGGAGGATATTCTGGATCAGTTTATCGGCCCTCCGCTGTATGAGAGCTTTGAAAAGCTCTGCGGCATGCCGCAGGATACTTCCTTGCAGGCGGTGGCTTATTACAGAGAATATTTCAGTGCCGGCGGCATGTTTGAAAATGAAGTGATCCCCGGCATTCCGGAGCTGCTTGGTGCGCTGAATGATGCCGGAATTCGCTGCATAGTTGCTACCGCAAAGCCGGAGGTGTTCACCGTTCAGATCCTTCGGCATTTTGAATTGGATCAGTATTTCTCCTTTGTCGCGGCCGCAACGCTGGACAAATCACGGGCGCATAAAGATGAAGTCATTGCCTATGCACTTGAAAACGGCGGCATCCCGGAAGGCAGCAGTATTGTCATGGTGGGAGACCGCGACCAGGATGTGAACGGTGCAGCTGCAAACGGATTGCCTTGCATCGGCGTTCTGTTCGGCTATGGCAGCCGGGAGGAGCTGGAATCTGCCGGTGCGATTCAGATTGCCGAGACGCCTGCCATGCTGCGGCAATATCTTCTCGATGAAAATTGAGAAAACTACTTGACAAATCCGGTTTCATCGGTTATAATGATAGTACCAAAAGCGATGATGGGGAGGAGTAGTCCTCTGCATAAGCACAGAGAGCATCTGGCTGGTGGAAAGATGCGTGAGCAGAGTGTTCCGGTTTAAATCAGGTTTATGACTGGATTTATAACCGGTTTTATGAAGGTAGCCCCTGAGCTCCGGCTCGAAAGCCGCTTTGCAAAAGAAGCTGGCAAGTAGTACCCGGCGGGTGTTCCCGTTACAGGACAGACAGTCGGCATGATTGTATTTTCCGTTTATTTAAGCCCGGCCGGCACAAGGCAGGCATTCCGGAGAGATCATACCCGCTGCGCAGAGTGCGGATGTGACAGGTCATTTCTGATCCTGCACCAGCGTCCGAATTCAGGTGGTAACACGGATAACAACAGTTATTCGCCCTGAAGCAACCACATGCTTCGGGGCGTATTTTATTGCCCCGGAAACACAATGAAAAGGAGTCTGAAACTTATGGCAAAGGAACTTGCAAAAAACTATGCCCCCGAAGAATTCGAGGACAGGATCTATGCCCAGTGGGTCAACAAGCGCTGCTTTCATGCGGAGATCGACCGCACCAAGAAGCCGTACACCATCGTTATTCCGCCCCCAAACATCACCGGCCAGCTGCATATGGGTCATGCACTGGATGAGACCCTGCAGGACATTCTGATCCGCTGGAAGCGTATGAGCGGCTACTGCACCCTCTGGCTGCCGGGTACGGACCATGCTGCGATCGCTACAGAAGCCAAGATCGTGGCAGCAATGCGTGAGGAGGGCATCACCAAGGAAGATCTGGGACGTGACAAGTTCATGGATCGTGCCTGGGCATGGAAGGATAAGTTCGGCGGCAGGATCGTGGAGCAGCTCAAGAAGCTCGGCTCCTCCTGCGACTGGGAGCGTGAGCGCTTCACAATGGATGAGGGCTGTTCCAAGGCAGTCAAGGAGGTTTTCGTCAAGTATTACGAAAAGGGATTGATCTACCGCGGCGAGCGCATCATCAACTGGTGCCCGAAATGCCGCACATCCCTGTCCGATGCCGAGGTCAACTATGAGGATCAGGCAGGCCATTTCTGGCATCTGCGCTACAAGTTCAAGGATTCCGATGAATACCTCGAGCTGGCGACCACCCGTCCGGAAACGCTGCTGGGTGATACCGCAGTTGCAGTCAACCCGAACGATGAGCGTTACAAGGATCTGGTCGGCAAGATGCTGATTCTCCCGATCGTTCACCGTGAAATCCCGGTAGTAGCCGATGATTATGTAGAAATGGATTTCGGTACCGGCGTTGTTAAGATCACTCCTGCACATGACCCGAATGACTTTGAGGTCGGCAAGCGTCACAATCTGGAGGTTATCAACGTTCTGACCGAGGATGCACGCATCACGGAGGATTATCCGAAGTATGCCGGCATGGACAGATATGAGGCACGCAAGGCCATTATCGCTGATCTTGAGGCAGAGGGAGCACTTGTCCGCACAGAGGATTACAACCATAATGTCGGCACCTGCTACCGCTGCGGTACAACTGTCGAGCCGCGAGTTTCTACTCAGTGGTTCGTCAAGATGGAACCGCTTGCCAAGCCCGCTATTGAAGCTGTCAAGAAGGGCGCTACCAAGTTCGTTCCGGAGCGTTTTGACAAGATCTATTATCACTGGCTGGAGAATATCAAGGACTGGTGCATTTCCCGTCAGATCTGGTGGGGTCATCAGATTCCGGCCTTCTACTGCGATGACTGCGGTGAAATGACCGTTACCAAGGAATCTGCATGTACCTGCCCGAAGTGCGGCAAGCCGATGCGTCAGGATCCGGATACGCTCGATACCTGGTTCAGCTCTGCACTCTGGCCTTTCTCTACCCTTGGCTGGCCGGAAAAGACCGAGGATCTGGATTATTTCTACCCGACCAATACACTGGTCACCGGCTATGATATTATCTTCTTCTGGGTAATCCGCATGATGTTCTCTGCATTGGAGAATATGGGCGAGGTTCCGTTCAATACCGTTCTCATTCATGGTCTGGTACGCGATGCACAGGGACGCAAGATGTCGAAGTCTCTCGGCAACGGCATTGATCCGCTGGAGGTCATCGACCAGTACGGCGCCGATGCCCTGCGTTTCATGCTGGCAACCGGCAATGCACCCGGCAATGACATGCGCTACATTGATGACAAGGTCAAGGCTGCCCGCAATTTTGCCAATAAGCTCTGGAATGCATCCCGCTTCATCATGATGAACCTGCCGGATGATTTCAAGTTCACCGGCCTTCCTGAAAATCTGACAATGGAGGACAAGTGGCTGGTATCCAAGTTCAACCAGCTTGCCAAGGAGGTCAATGCGAACCTCGATGCCTTCGAGCTCGGTGTAGCCTGCACGAAGCTGTATGACTTCATCTGGGATGTATTCTGTGACTGGTACATTGAGCTGACAAAGCCTCGTATCCAGGCAGGCGGCGAAGCAAAGGCATCCGCGCAGGCAGTCCTCGTATGGGCAATGCAGGGAATGCTCAAGCTGCTGCATCCGTTCATGCCGTTTATTACCGAGGAAATCTGGCAGACGCTTGTCGGGGACGACAGCATGATCATGCTGCAGGATTACCCGGTATATGATGAAAAGCTGCAGTATACTGCCGAGGAAGAGGCATTCGAGAAAATCATTGCCGCCATCAAGGCTGTCCGCAATACCCGCACGGAGCTGAATGTTCCGCCGTCTGTCAAGGCAAAGCTGTACATTGAAACGGCTGATGCCGATTTGTTCAAGGGCGCATCCCTGTTCTTTGAAAAGCTCGCATCAGCTTCCGAAGTTGAGGTTGGCGATCACTTTGACATTCCGGATTCTGCCGGTGCTGTTACCCATGCAGCCCGTATCTTCATCCCGATGGATCAGCTTGTTGACAAGGAGAAGGAGCTTGCGCGTCTGAACAAAGAACGCGAGAAGGCACAGAAGGACATCGACTTTCTCTCGAAGAAACTGAATAATCCCGGATTCCTTGCCAAGGCACCGGAGCAGCTTGTCAATGCGGAGAAGGAAAAGCTCGCTAAGGCGCAGGAAAAGATGGACAAGATCATGCAGTCGATCAAGGCTTACAGCTAATGATGGACTTTGCAGGGGCAATGGCGTTTGTGGAGGGCTTTTCCCACTCGGGAAAGCCTGTCCGCGATCTGTCACGCATTGCCTTGCTTCTGGAGCAGCTTGGAAATCCGCAGGATCATCTACAATTCATTCACATTGCCGGAACAAACGGGAAGGGTTCTGTTGCCGAATACCTGACCAATGCCCTGATCCGCTGCGGATACCGTACAGGCACCTTCACATCACCGTTTATTCTGCGGTATACCGACCGGATCAGACTGAACGGGCGGGATATTCCCGGGGAGGCGCTTTGCCGGATCTGTGAGCGTGTCAGTCAGGTCGCATCTCCGGATGCAGGCTATTCGCAGTTTGAGATCACCTTCGCGATCGCGATGCTCTGGTTTGTGCAGGAACGTGCAGAGATCATTGTTCTGGAAACTGGTATGGGCGGCCTGCTCGACTGCACCAATATCATTGCTCCGCCTCTGTGTACGGTGATTACCTCTGTTTCCTATGACCATATGGCGATTCTCGGCAATACCATCGAAGAAATAGCCGCGCAGAAAGCCGGCATTCTCAAAAAGGGGAGTCCTGCAGTATTTGCAGCAGATTCGCTTCCGGGTGCAATGCAGGTCTTGAAAGAACGTGCAGCATCCCTGGAAATTCCATTTAGGATCGCGGATCCTTATCAGCCGTCCTGCATCATCCGGGAAACGGACGGGCTTTACGGGAATCGCTTTGAATGGCATGGCTTGCTTTTTTCTACCCGCATGGGCGGGATACACCAGATCTATAATGCCATTACGGCACTGGAAGCATTGGACAGCCTTCCTTTGGAAATAAACTGGGAACAGGTGCAGAAGGGTATTTCGGAAACACAGGTTCCGGCAAGGATTCAGATTCTACACCGGAATCCTCTGATCGTTCTGGACGGCGGCCACAATGCCGCCGGAATCCGGGCACTTGCAGATGTCCTGGAAGAAAGCGGCATCCGTAGCTGGTGCGGCATCTGCGGCATGACACATGCCGATGCAGTGGATACGGCAGGGGAAGTGCTTTCACCCTACCTGGATCATGTGATCTGTGTGGACGGCTTCATTCCGAATGCGGTACCGGCACGGCAGCTCTCCAAGGTCTTCACTTGCCCGGCAGAGGTATCCTCTCCGTCGAAGGCTTTGTATCTGGCAAGAGAATGGGCTGCCGGTCATCACGGTGCCGTTGTGATCTGCGGCTCTTTGTATCTGGCAAGTTTCTATTTGCAGGAGGTATGATATGGAGATCCTCATTGCGGCGGTCATTATCGTTGTATTGCTCTTGATTCTGGGCGTGTCGCCGGCGGTGATCATTGCAGGTGTGCTGTGCCTGATCGAACTTCTGCTGGTGGCTATGACGCTGTTTTTCGTTGTGACTCTGATTCTGCTGCTGATCTCCAGACCGGTCAGAGCGAAATTTCTGCGGATATTTGTCCATGAGGTCGTAGGCACCTATGCCATCTATGAAATTGACGGCGAAGAATACAAAAATACATTCCCTGCGGAGATCATGTTCGTCAACAAGATCTACAAGGAAGGAAAGACCTATCCTGCCAGAATGCGCAAGGGTAAAAAGGGATATATGCTGTATGACTGGTACAGCTATATTGTAATCGGCATCGGCCTGCCGGTATCGGCGGTGCTGGCCGGAGGACTTGGATGGTTCCTGCTCATCATGCTCGGAGCCCTCTGACAGAGAAAGGATGTAGGATTTATGGGCTATTTTCTGACACTTCTGATTTCCATGGTACCGCTGGTTGAGCTTCGCGGTGCAATTCCGATCGGTGTAGGCTTCGGCGTGCCGTGGTACTGGGCGGTGCTGATCTCTATGGTCGGGAACATGATCCCTGTGCCGTTTATTTTCTTTTTTGCCCGCAAGGTGCTGGAATGGGGCGCAAACAAGCCGGTGATCGGCAAGTTCTTCTCCTGGTGTCTGGAAAAGGGACACAAGGGCGGCGAAAAACTCAAATCCAAGGCTGGAAAGGGCATGTTCTGGGCGCTTTTGCTGTTTGTCGGCATTCCGCTGCCGGGTACGGGCGCATGGACAGGCACGCTGGCTGCCAGCATGCTGGATCTGGACTTCAAGAAAAGCGTCCTTGCCGTCATGTGCGGCGTGCTGCTTGCTGCAGCGATCATCACGGTACTGACACTGCTGGGATTTGCAGCACTGTTTGGTTTCTGATTCAAAAAAGCCTGAGAGGATCACTCTCAGGCTTTTGCTGTCAGGTATTGATTTTTTGCATTTCCGAAAGGGCTCTGTTACGATACACAAGATCCTCTCTCGTGGTAAAGTCCATCCTTTCCCAGAAGGCATTCCCGGTTGTGTTATCCGAAAAGACCACCAGTGCCACCTTATGGATCCCACATCCGTGCAGGGCGTCGAGTGCGGCATCGGACAGCATTCTCCCAATGCCCTTCCTACGATGATGCGGATGGACACAGGTATGGTAAATATAACCCCTCCGTCCGTCATGGCCGCTCATAATACAGCCGATGAGCTGCCCATTTTCTTCCGCCACGAAGCAGGTTTCCGGATTGCGTGCAAGAAATCTCGCGACACCCTCCTCGGAATCATCCAGCGTATTCAGTCCCATGCCTGGCACAGAGAGCCAGAGGTCATAAAGCAGCGGATAATCTGCAATCTGCATTTGTCTGATCGTCATACAGGTACCTCCTCATGAAAAAAGATAATTTGATTATAGCACAAATGCAGCCGGAAGTCAAGATAAATGCAACACTTTTCATATCAGGTGCGTATGTGTAGATAGAAGGCGCCGGAAGGGAGGAATGCCGGATGAAAGAACAGGAACTGATCCGATTGCTGCGTGCATCGCCTGAAGAAGGATACAAGGCCGTTTTTGACGAATACTGGAGCTATGTCTATGCGATCTCGCACCAGATTCTGCATCGTGTCGGAAGCCGGGAGGATATTGAAGACTGTGTGGTGGATTCCCTCTGTGATGCCATGCAGCACTTTGATCCCGGAAATTCTAATGCATTGAAAGCATACATCGGTTCGACCGCCCGAAATAAGGCGATCAGCATGTACCGGACACTGACTTCGCATCCGACTGTTTCTCTGGAGGATACAGGGCTGCCGGAGCATCCGGATGCTACCGATGTGGAAGAATCCGTTGAGCGCTCGGAAACGGCACAGCAGGTCATGGAACAGATCCGCGCACTTGGTGAGCCGGATGCAGCGATTATCCTGCATAAGTATTTCTATGGACACACCTCCACAGAGATTGCCCGTATCCTGCATATGAATCCGATCACCGTCCGGAGCCGGTGCAGCCGCGCCGTCAGGAAGCTGCGGGAAGCATTGGCCGCTCTGGACATCACCCTGTGAAGGAGGAGGGGTACTATGAAAAAACTCCAAGACATTCTGGATCATGTGGATCCTTCTGAAATTGCGGATATTTGTCAAGCCGGAGATTCCCGCACGGAAAAGCGCCTGTATTCGCGGATCGAAATGCACCTGCAAAACCCGGAGGAGGAATTGCTCGTTCCGGCACAGGAGCACACGCACGGTATTGCATGGCAGCGTATTGTGATGACAGCAGCCTGCCTGACCATCGTCGGCGGTGCGGGAACGGCAGCCGTCCTGCTGTCCCACCCGCAGCATGTCAGTCAGGGTTCGCAGGAAGCCGCTGAACAGACAACAACGGCCACTGTCGCAGCAGAGGAGCAGACGGCAGCGCAGGCGGACCGGGCAGAGGAGCAGACGGCTGAGCAGGCTGATAGGAATGACGAAGAACCCGCTGAAACAACTGATACACAGCCGATGCGGATTCCGGTCATTGAATCCGGAATGGCAGAGGATCCTGTGGCAGAAACGACCGATACCACCGAACCGCCTGCCACAACTGCGGCGGCCAGACAGCAGGGAACCGGGACATTCAGACCTGAAACGACAACTGCACCCCGCCGCACAACAGCGGCTGTCGGAACAACGACTTCCGGTACTACGGCAGCTAACCAGACAACCACTGTAACCACAAGTCCTGATCCGATCAACCGGCAGATAGATGAGCTTACCCGCAAGGGGAATGAGGTAAACGGCTTCTATAAGCGTGCGATCAGTATTCTCAATGGAAGCCTGCCTGCCGACCAGGCGCGTCTGACGGTTGAAACGGCCAAGGAGATCATCATGCGGCGCGAGGCTGAAAAAACCGAATATACGGCGGTGCGGATCTATCAGGATTTCATCGATATTGCGGGCGTGTATGACCTGATGTTCTACGACAGGGAGCAATACCAGTTCTGGATAGATGATTCCGGAGAGAATTATATTGAATATTCCACCACAGACGACCGCACCCGCATCACCTATGTTTCGCAGAATCAGGTGCAGTCGGTGCTTTATCAGACCAGTCCGGAGCCGACAACACTTCCGGACGACCAGCAGACAGCGCTTGAAGAGCTTGAACGCAAGGGGGATGCTATCTACGGTATCTACATGCGGGGCATCATGCAGATCAAAGGCGAGCTTCCTGTCGACCAGCCGCGCCTGACACTCGAACAGGCAAAGCAGATCATTGAAGAAGAGCGTATGAAAGAAGGCTTTGTCACGGAATCCTGCCGGTACCGGTTTAATGAGATCGCAGGCGCCCCTGATGTGATGTATGGCAGCGGCATCGACCATGAAGTCTACTGGCTTGATGACACCGGAAAGGAATACATCGAGATCATTCCGCAGTGGCAATATGGGGATATTATCTATTTCCGCTGTGAATCCGGCTTTGAGGATAGTCTCCTGAACTCTGTCAAGCCCGAATACGAATACCTCTACACCAATCACTGACAGAAAAGCTGCTGCAAGGCTCACCCTTGCAGCAGCTTTTGGTTATCTGAAATCACTTGTACAGGGGTCCGTATGCCTCACAAGCGCGGTAATCTGCGGATTCGAGTTCCTTCGTGCCGAATGCACCCCATGCATGCGGACGGTAGATGTCGCAGTCAGGGATATTGTGCATGGCAACCGGAATGCGCAGCATGGAGGCCAGCGTGATGAGATCCTTGCCGATATGGCCGTAGGTGATCGAACCGTGGTTAGCTCCCCAGTTGGCCATGACGGAATACACATCCTTGAAAGGCTCGCCGCCTGCTTCACCGGTGCGCGGCACAAACCATGTGGTCGGCCAGGTCGGGTCGGTACGCTTGTCGAGCTTCTCATGGATCTCATCCGGGAGAACGCATGTCCAGCCTTCAGCGATCTGAAGAACCGGCTGTGTACCGTTGACGATGTTGACGCGCATCATGGTCATCGGCATCTCTGCCTGCGTGCGGAAGTGCGACGAGAAGCCGCCTCCGCGGAAGTACCCAAGGTCTGCCGGGCACCAGTCAACCGCATCGGTGATCGCCTCAATGTCCGCATCGGTCATCTCCCACCAGCGCTTCATAAGGTGGTTACCGTTCTCATCTACGGCGCACCCCGTGGCGTCAAGTGCAGCTGAGCCGGAATTGATCAGGTGAATGAATCCGCCCTTTGCCAGACCGGTCGGCTTGATGCCGGTCACACGCTCCACTGCCTCCGGAGACCAGTAGGTACGCACATCTGCAAAAAGGGAAGCACGATTCGAGAGTAGATGGCCGAAGAGCATGGATACGCCGTTAAGGGTGTCGTTCTCGGTGGCCAGCAGTGTCGGCTGCTTCTTTCCGTTCCAATTGAAGGTCGAATTGAGAATTGCTTCGGAGAAATCACCGTTCGGAAGCCAGTCAGTCCACTGACGCTGTCCCTGGAATCCGCCGAGGATCGCATTTCTGCCGCGGCTTTCCTCTAGCCAATCCATTTCCGCGAGCTTTTCATTGCCAAGCATGATGTCGCGGATGACAAGTGTCATCTTGACAACGAATTCCCAGTTTTCCTCCTGATGCTCAGGCGGAAGGGGCTGCGCATTCTTGTCGAAGCCCATGGGACAATTGTCCATTGTCCATTTGTAGGCCTTTTCAAATTCGTCATGATCGTAAATTTCGAGATTGATCCGGCGCAGCACCTCGCTCATATCCACCCATTCTGCACGAATGCCGAGATACTTCTGGAAGAAATCACTGTTGCAGTACGATCCGCCGATGCCCATTGCAACACCGCCGATATTGACATAAGCCTTGTTTCTCATGCAGCCCACGGCAATCGCGCATCTTGCAAAACGCAGCAGCTTCTCGCGAACATCCTCCGGAACGCTGGTGTCATCTGCTTCCTGTACATCATGTCCGTAAATCGCGAATGCAGGCAGGCCTCTCTGCGTATGAGCAGCCATTGCTGCTGCCAGATAGACAGCGCCCGGGCGTTCGGTGCCGTTGAAGCCCCAGACTGCCTTGATCGTCAGGGGATTGAGGTCAATGGTCTCGCTGCCGTAGCACCAGCAGGGAGTGACGGAAAGGGTCGCGCAGACATTCTGGGTCGAGAAATATTCCTCAGCCTTGTATGCTTCTGCGCCGCCGCCGATGGTGGAGGGTGCGATCACGCATTCCACATGTGTACCGTCCGGATAAAAGCACTCCGATTCGATGAGCTCCTTGGCGATTTTCGCCATGTTCATCGTTTGTGCCTCCAGGCTTTCGCGGACGCCCTTCTGTCTGCCGTCAATAATGGGGCGGATACCGATTCTTGGATACATCTTTTCTTCACATCTCTTTCTTAAATATAGATTGATAATTATCATAGATATACGCGTTTCGCATTTCCGGCGCATATCGTCTGACCGTCACTGAACGTCCGATGATCGTTCTGGCTTCTCTGAGATCAGCGATCGTTCCGTCTGAGATCATCTGGACTGCTGCATTGCCGAGGGCTGTTGCTTCATCGGGTCCGGTATAAACCGGGATCCCGCAGACATTCGCCGTCAGCTGGCAAAGCAGTCCGTCCTTGACACCGCCGCCGAGCATGTAGATCTTTTCAAGTCTGCGGCCAGTGCAGGTTTCAATTTCATCAAGCGCCTCCCGGAATTTGCAGGCAAGGCTTTCGTAAATACACCGCAGTATATCGGCCATATCCGCAGGCTCCGGCTGTCCGCTTTCCAGGCACCATGCCCGGATCCGTCCCGGCATATCCCCGGGCGCTGAAAATGCAGGCGCATCCACGTCGATAAAGCGCTGTCCCGGTTCTGCCTGAGTTGCCATCTTTTCCAGGTCTGCATAGGTGTATTCCTGTCCCTTCCGGTGCAGTGCTCTTTTGGTTTCCTGGATCATCCAGAGTCCCGTGATATTTTTCAGGAATGTCACAGTACCGCCAAAACCGACCTCATTGGAAACACAAAGTCCGGCGGATTGTTCGTTCATGACAGGGTGATCGAGCTCCGTTCCGAAAAGCGCCCAGGTACCGCAGCTGATAAATGCAAATGCTACATCGTCCGTACAGGGTACTGCAACGGCTGCACTCTGTGTATCGTGACCGCAGACAGCAATGACGGGCATTTGCGGGATGCCGAGCTCCTTTGCAATGCTCTCTGTCACAATGCCCTTGACCGTTCCTGTCTGAGCAAGGGCAGGGAAGAGGCGTTCCGGCAGTCCGAATGCGTGAACGACCTCCTCCGACCATCCGCCGTAATTCGGATCATAAAGCTGTGTCGTACCTGCAATGGTATGTTCCGTGGAAACATCACCGGTCAGGAAATATCCAAGCAGATCCGGCATCGGCAGAAAGGCCTGGGCAAGTTTGAGCAGCTCCGGCGTTTCCTGCTTCTGTACAAGCAGCTGAAATGCCGTGTTGATCTGCATGATCTGGTTTCCTGTGTGCTGATAGAGCTCCTCCGGCCGGATCAGTGCTTCTGCCTGATCCAGGATGCCTTCGGTTCTTTTGTCCCGGTAATGGAAGGGGTTTCCGAGCAGGGAACCGTCCTTTCCGATCAATCCGTAATCTACACCCCAGGTGTCGATCCCGATGCTGTCAAAGCCGCCTGCGGCTTGTGCTTTTCGCAGACCTGTCTTGATCTCATGCAGCAGGCGCAGCACATCCCAGTACAGATGGCCGCCGCAGGAAACAGGCTCATTCGGAAAACGATGGATCTCGGTCAGACGGATCCTGTCATTTTCAAGACAAGCCAGAACAGCACGCCCGGAGGAAGCACCAAGATCAAAGGCAAGTACACGTTTTTTTCTGTTCATCATGTTTCTCCGGAATATTTCTTATAACCCGGATGCTTTCCGGTTACCTTGTACTGTGAGCGCATGTCGATCAGACGGTCGATATTCGCACGGGAAAGCTCCTGTGCTCCCCCGAGCAGATGCGCGGTCAGACTGATCTTTGCAAAAAGCTCGAGCGTTTCCATCCGGTAGTAAGCTGTCAGTACATCGGCGCCGACCGTCAGAGCGCCGTGATTCTGCAGCAGCATCACATCATGCTCCTGCAGATAGGGCGTGATCGCCTCCGGCACCTCATCTGTGGACGGTGTACCGTAAGGGGTCACCGGAACGGAACCAATGGCAATCACGGTTTCGATCATCGAGTAATCATCAAGCGGTTTGTTGGCAACTGCATATCCGGTTGCTGTCGGTGGGTGCGCGTGTACCACACCGCCGATATCCGGGCGTTCCCGGTAGCAGCGCAGGTGCATTTTGATCTCAGATGAGGGACGATAGCCTTCAAGTCCTTCGAGTACCTCGCCGTTTTCGTTGATGCGGACGAGCTTTTCCGGGGTAATAAAGCTTTTGCTGATACCCGTAGGTGTGGCAAGAAAGGTGCCGTCCGGAAGGCGCACCGAGACATTCCCGTCATTCGCTGCGACCCAGCCGAGCTGCCACATCTTGTGGCAGACATCGCAAATTTCCTGTTTGATCTGCGTCAGATCAAGAGATTTATCCATAGCATAACCTCCATCGTGTGCAGTCTGCTGCACACAGCATCTTCTGTTTCGGAGCGCGGTATCAGGCTTGTGATGCCAGATTCAATCCGCTTTGTATATTCTCCAGTTACTATTATACATGATTTTGTGAATTTTGTCCAGTCATTTTTCAGAAAATCATGAAGTTTTTGAAACAAAGCGTTTGTTTCGGAAGCCAGGAAAAGAATCCAAAAAATTTCCGCTGCATCCTATTGACGGCGGACGGATTTTCCGCTATAATAGAATAGGTAAACAATGTTTGAAAGGAGCCAAAACATTGAATCGAGCTGTTTCTGCTTCCATATTGAGCGCGGATTTCCTGCATCTGGAGGATGAGGTACGCCGGTTGGAGGAAGCAAATGTAGATATGCTGCATTTTGATGTCATGGATGGATGCTTCGTACCGAATATTTCGTTCGGGATCCCTGTTCTGCAGGCGATCCGTAAAACAACCGGGATGTTTCTGGATGTGCACCTGATGATCCGTGATCCTTATGCATATATAGAAGAATTTGTCAAAGCAGGTGCGGATATGATCACCTTCCACCTGGAGAGTGACAGTGATCCTCTCCGGACTCTGGAGCGGATCCATTCCTTTGGCTGCAAGGCCGGGCTTGCATTGAAGCCCGCAACACCGGCCGGGGCTGCACAGCCCTTCATGGAGCATCTGGACAATCTGCTGGTCATGACGGTCGAGCCTGGCTTCGGCGGGCAGAGCTACCTGCATGACATGAACGATAAAATCCAAAAAGCTGCTGAAATGCGCGGATCTCGCCCTTGCTATGTGCAGGTGGACGGCGGCATCAATGCAGAAACGGTACAGGAAGCAATTGCAGCCGGTGCCGATCTGCTCGTAGCAGGCAGCTACCTGTTCCGGCATCCGGATCTTGCTGAAGGCGTCAATTCGCTGCGCGGAAGCAGGGAGGCTCTGAAGTGAACCGCCTTCAGGACGCACAGCCGCTCAGAAAGCCGGAATACTGGCTTGTGCTGTGTGCAGTTTCATTGATCGCTGTCTGCTATTACGGGCTGCGTGCCGCTGCGGTTTGTGGACTTGCGGCAGTGACTGCGGTGCTGACAGATCTGATCTGCCTGTTCCTGCGCGGAAGATCCTACCGGCTTGTTGACCTTACGAACATCGGATCGGCTCTGATCCTCGTATTGATGTTCCCGGCTACGATCCCCTATTCCATTGTGATCCTCAGCACGGTTTTCGCAGTTGCTGTCGGAACGCATGTATTCGGTTACCGGAAGGATCATCTGTTCCCTCCGGCTGCGGTCGGTTATCTGTTTGCGCTGCTCAACTGGAGACAGGAGGTGCTGCAATTCCCGCATCCAGGCGCCCGCCTGATGTTCTTCGGGAATGATGTCGCAGTCAGTCCGTCATTCAGCGCCGCTGTAAATGAATCCGGCAGGATAACTGATTCCGTCATGGATGTGATGCTGGGAACAGTCAGCTCTCCGATGGGAACAGGCTGTCTCCTGATTCTGGTTGTCGGAATCCTGGTGCTGCTCTTCCGCCGTCAGCTATCCCCCTGGGCCATCCTTGGGTATCTGGTTGGCATGATGCTGATGTCTGCATTCTGCCTCCAGCCGATTGTTCCGCTGCTGGTGACAAATATGATCCTGTTCTCTGTACTGTTCCTGGTCGCGGATCCGTCCGTACTGCCCGGGTATTCGCTTGCAAGCTATTTCGGAACCATGGCGACCGGCATTCTGACGGTTTATCTGATCGTACAGTTTCATCTGGAATATGCACCCGTTGTGGCTGTAATGCTGACAGCACCGCTCTGGCGCGGTCTGGATACGCTGGAAGCGAGAATCAATGCGCATCTGGATGAAGCAGATGAGGAGGTGCAGGAGGATGCGTGATAAAAAGCACAGTCTGTTAGAAGGACTGACACGAAAGAACGCTGTTCTGAGTGAAGGCATGGTCATCGCACCGATCGTTGTGCTCTGTGACACGCTGCCGAAGAGCGCGATGCTGTCTCTTGCGTTCTCTCTGCTGACCTTTCTGGCAGTTGCCATCGGCTCTTATTATCCCAGAAAGCTGCCGTATGCAGTCAGAGTCATTCTGTATGCATTGACTGCTGCATTGCTGTACATTCCTGTGGCATTGTTCTGCGAATTTATCAGCCCGGATGTATATGCCTCTCTGGGCACCATGTATGTACCGGGAATTGAAGAGGCAGCGTCAGCGGCTGTCATGTATCTGCCGCTGCTTGCAGTTAATTCTTTTATTGTACTGCATTCCGAGCTGTATTTTTACAGGATGCAGCGCGGTCCGATGCTGATTTCGCTCCTGTGTCACTGCCTTGGATTTTCGCTGACGGCATGTCTGATCGGATTCCTGCGTGAAATTCTGGCTTATGGCAGCGTTGCGGGGCATGTTGTGGATATGCCGCTTGTCATGCATGCGCTTGCTACACCATGGGGCGGATTTATCCTGCTGGGCATTCTGTGTGCGCTGCATCGTGTTCTGTTTCTGAAAAAGGAGGAAGCATAAATGTGGCTTCTGTCAGCGATCATTTCGCTGTTTACAACGAATCTGATTTTTACGCGTGCGCTGGGCACCAGCACCGTGCTGGCTGCATCCCGGAATCGTTCCAATTTGCCGGTGCTTGCATTGCTGATGACAGTTTTTTCTTCTCTGGGCTGCCTGCTGACCTGCATCGTATTCCGCCTGTTCAAGCTGCAGTCTCTGGTGGAATACCCGTACAGTCTCGGGCTGCCGCTGGTGTATACCGTCATTATTTCGATCATATATTGTCTGGTACTGGTGCTATTGTTTTTTGTGATGCCGGATCGTTTTTCCGGGTATAAAAAATATGTACACCTTTCCGTCTTCAATTGTGCGGTCATGGGAACTCTCTATCTGGCCTTTGAGCCCATGGAGCTTCTGGAGAATGCCTGGTTCTACAGCGACCGTTTTGTATTTGGATCGGTGTATGCAGATCGCTTTACCGTCGCCGGTGCATTGCTGTTCGGATTGCAGGAAGGACTTGGCTTTTTGCTGGCTGCGCTGATCCTTTCCGCTGTCCGGGAGAGACTTTATGATCCCGAGGTGCCGGCAGTATTCCGCGGATTCCCGGCTGCAATGATTTATATCGGACTGATCTCCATGGCGATTTACGCCATTACTGTCAATTGAAAACCTATACCTTAGAACAGATAGAGAGAAGAGAGGGGAATTATCCATCTATGAGGATCAAACCTAAAGGCCGCAGGATCTACCGGCAGAAAACCCGGTTTGAAAAGCTGCATGCCTTTCTGAGTAATACCGGAGCCGTGATATCCACCCTTGTCATCATAGCTGTACTCTTTTTTGTCGGCTACAGTGCCGGGCGTCCCGTTCTTCAATTTCTGGAGGAACGAAAACAGCCGCAGCCTACCGAACCCTTATTCACGGCTGAGGATCTGCCGGAGGAAACAGAGACTTCTGCCGAAATCATGACAGAGACAGAAGCACCTACGGATCCGGAACCCGTGACCGAAACAGAAGCGGTTCCGGTCAAAGCCGGGCTCCAGGGGTATCTGCTGCGGACCGATGCGCTGCTTTCCGAGGAATCGCTGCAGGCTGCGATCGCAGAGGTTCCTGCCGGAACGACGCATGTCCTGGTTCCGCTGAAGGTGAAGGGCGGCGGCATCTGGTATGCGTCCAGGTTGGAGGACGCTGCAAGGAGCGGTGCAGTCCAGGCGGTGCTCCCGCCGGAGACAATCAGCAGTATTGTGGCATCGTGCGGTGCAAAGCCGGTTGCTGTCATCAATACGCTGGAGGATCATATCTATCCGGTCAGCTTCTATGATGCAGGGTACCAGATCGCCGGTTCCAGCGACCGCTGGCTGGATGCAGCTCCGGATAACGGCGGAAAGCCGTGGCTTTCGCCTTTTTCCTCGTTAACAAAGGATTATCTCGGGAATCTGACCGCCGAGCTTGCCTCTGCCGGATTTGAAGGCATTGTCTGTGAAGGACTGGTATTCCCGGATTTCAAACGCACAGATCTGGAGAAGCTGGATACACGCTGCGGCGCTGATGATCGTTACACGGCTCTTGCAGATGTGGTTACGGCCATGCAGAATGCAGCACCGGATGTCACGTTCTACATCGGAATTGACGGAATGGATGTCCTGCGCAATATCACGGATGCCGTGCAGGCTTCGGAACAATTGGAGATTTCCGCTGTGATCCTGTCTGTCACAGCAGCTACACAGGGCAATTCAGATCTGCTGCGCAGCGCTGTAACGACGCATCCGGCAGTACTGGAATGGATCGATGTACCGGTTCCGGCCGGTGAAGGCAATTTTGTATACGCACCAATCAGTCAGTCTACTGAAACACAAAGCGGGGATTAACCCCGAATATTCTAAGAAGGAGTGAAAATCATGTCTGAAAAGTTTACCATTTCACTGAAAAAAATCATTGACGAATTCAAGCTTGAGGTCATCTACATGCCCAAATCTCCGGAAGAGCTTCTGATCGACGAGACGGACGTCAATCGTCCCGGTTTGCAGCTGATGGGCTTCTACGAGTACTTCAACCCGGAGCGGATCCAGATCATCGGCAAGATGGAGTTTGCCTATCTGTCTACAATTGATGAGAAAATGCGCCGGGAACGTCTTGAACTGTTGATCTCCCAGAAGCTGCCAGCTCTCATTATCACCCGTGAGCTGCCGTATTTTTCCGAAATGCTTGAGCTTGCCCAAAAGTACGGCATGCCGCTGCTGCGGAGCAAGGAAAGCACTTCCAACTTTATGTCGGGTCTGATTGCATTTTTGAATCTGAATCTCGCACCCCGTATTACCAGACACGGTGTTCTCATTGAAATCTACGGCGAAGGTGTCTTCATTACCGGTGAATCCGGTGTCGGTAAGAGCGAGACTGCGATCGAGCTGGTCAAGCGCGGACATCGTCTTGTCGCGGATGATGCTGTTGAGATCCGCAAGGTCTCCAATATCAGTCTGGTCGGATCCTCCCCGGATAATATCCGCCACTTCCTGGAGCTGCGCGGTATCGGTATTATCAATGCCCGCCGGCTGTTCGGTATGGGTGCCGTCAAGGTGACCGAAAAGATCGATCTGCTTGTTGAGATGGAGCTTTGGAATCCGGAAAAGATCTATGACCGTATGGGCGTGGATACACAGTATGCTTCCATTCTCGGTGTTAAGATCCCGAGCCTTACGATCCCGGTCAAGCCCGGCAGAAATCTGGCTGTCATTCTGGAAGTTGCTGCTATGAATAACCGCCAGAAGAAGATGGGCTACAATGCTGCTACCGAGCTGCTCGACCGACTGGGTATGGATATGGAAGGTACCGAATCCGTCAAGGACTATGACGCATTCTGATGAATGCATCGCACGATAAGGGGAATGCTATGAGAGAAATGCTGCTGGAAATCTGCGAACGCTACAAAATGAAACTGCTCGAACAGGTACCGCTGTCAGAGCATACCTCCTTTCATATCGGCGGTCATGCAGATTACTGGATCGAGGTCAACGACAAAGAGGGTTTATCTTGCCTTCTGAAGCTGTTTTCGGAAACGAGCACCTCGTTTTTCGTGATGGGACGCGGCACAAATATCCTTGCTGCTGATGACGGATTCCGCGGCGTGATCCTGCATCTCGGGGAGCACTTTGCAGTAAATGAATTCCGGGAGCAGAATGCCGGATCGAAACCCACACTTTGTCTTGGCGCAGCTTCGACCCTTGTAAAGGCTGCCAAGATAGCTGAGGAACATTCTCTGACCGGTATGGAGGGCTTGTCCGGCATTCCGGGTTCTGTCGGCGGCGCACTGTATATGAATGCCGGTGCCTACGGCTATGAAATGCGTCAGATCGTGACGGAATGTGAGTATATGACCTATGACGGAGAGCTGCACACTGCTGCCGCAGATGCACTGGGGCTTGCTTACCGGCACAGCCGTTTCATGGAGGAGCCGGCGGTCATTCTGTCAGTTACGGTGGAGCTTGAACGTGGCGAAAAATCCGAAATTACAGCCAAAATGCAGGACTTTCTGAAACGCCGCAATGACAAGCAGCCGTTGAATTTCCCGAGTGCCGGCAGCACCTTCAAGCGTCCCGGAGAGAATGCCTATGCTTCGAGGCTGATCGACGAATGCGGGCTGAAGGGTCTGACCTTCGGCGGCGCACAGGTCAGTGAAAAGCATGCCGGTTTCGTCATCAACCGATCCGGCGCGACCTGCGAAGATGTCACGGCACTTTGCAGACAGGTTCGTGAAAAAGTAAAATCTGAAACCGGGTATGTACTGGAGCTTGAACCGGTACTGCTTGGTGATGTAAAATGGGAGAGTGAATGATCCATGCAGCTGGTAATCGTGACAGGCATGTCCGGTTCCGGTAAATCCACCATCATGAAGGTGATGGAGGATATCGGGTTTTATTGTATTGACAATCTGCCGCCGGAGCTGATTCCGGAATTCATCGAAATATCCAAGCGTTCCGGGATCACCAATATTGCGATTTCCGCGGATATACGCACCGGCGGAATGTTTTCGGAGATCTATAATGTCATCCATGATCTGCGACATTCTTCGGCAGATCAGCCGAAGGTCATCTTTACAGAGGCCTCTGATGAGGTTCTCATCAAGCGCTATAAGGAAACACGCCGCAAGCATCCTCTTGCAGAAAAGGCAAATTCTCTGCGGGAAGCCATCCGTCTGGAGCGCATTCAGCTTGAGCAGCTCCGGACAAAGGCGGATTATTACCTGGAAACCTCGCATATGAGCACCTCGCAGCTTGGAACCGAGATCCGGAACCTGTTTCTGGAGAACAATTCCGATTCCATGCTTGTGAAGGTGATGTCGTTCGGATATAAGTATGGTGTATCCACAGAGTCGGATCTTGTATTTGATGTTCGCTGCCTGCCGAATCCCTATTATGTACCGGAGCTGCGGGAACACACCGGATGCGAAAGCTGCATCCGTGATTATGTGATGCAGTCGGAGCAGTCCAGGATCCTCTTCTCAAAGCTGTCCGACCTGCTGCAATATCTGCTGCCCCTGTATGTGAAGGAAGGGAAAAGCCAGCTGGTCATTGCTTTCGGCTGTACCGGCGGCAAGCATCGCTCCGTCACATTTGCAGAGCTGATCGGAGATGCGCTGCTTGAAAGCGGGTATCGTGTCCATAAACTGCACAGAGATATTACACGGGATCACTGATCCCCAAGGAACAGAAATCAGGTGAACGTCATGTCCTTTTCCCATAATGTCCGCGAATGTATCCGGAGTACCATTACCGATCACGACCGGCGGTTTGCCTGTTTGTACGGAATGCTGCTGTATGGGCGGTCTGTAACACGCGAGGAGATCTGTCTGAAAAGCAGCAGTGAAGTCTTCCGCAGCATGTTTCCAGTGCTGATGAAGACAGTATTCGGCGCTTCTGTGCCGCTGACAATGGAGAGCTGTCCGCGCAAGGACGGAAGTACGCTGTATATTTACCGCATTGAAGGTGAAGAATCCGTGACAACGATTCGCCATGCATTTCATATTCATGAGGACAGACGGATCGATATGCGCAATCTGCCGACCAACAGCATGGGTGCCTTTCTTGGTGGGGTCTTTCTGACATGCGGTACGGTGACGGATCCGGAGAAGGAATACCATCTGGAATTTTCAGCTCCCACAGAGACGCTATGCTCAGATCTCTGCGAGGTGCTTCTGACTGTCGGGGTGCATCCAAGTGTCACCATACGCCGCTACGGGTGGTCTGCCTATCTGAAGTCCTGCGATGAAATCGGCGATCTTCTGACATTTATCGGCGCCCAGCGCTGTACGCTGGATCTGATTGACGTACAGATCGATAAGGATGTCAAGAACCATATCAACCGTGTCAATAACTGTGACATGGCCAATATTGATAAGGCCATTTCTGCTGCTGCCAGACAATGCGGCGATATTGAGGAAATCATTCGTAACGGCGGAATGAAGGATCTGACACCGGAGCTGCGCGAGCTTGCAGAGCTCCGCATGGAGAATCCGCATCTGAGCCTGGCACAGATCTCTGAAATGCTGTCAAAGCCCATCGGCCGCTCCGGCGTCAACCATCGTTTCCGTAAGCTGGCAGCGATTGCGGAGGCTTACAGAAGGGGGCAGGTTCATGACGAATGACGCATTTGTACACCTGCATGTGCATAGTGAATACAGTCTGCTCGACGGTGCCTGCCGTCTGGAGGAGCTCCCGGAACAGGTAAAAGCACTGGGACAAACGGCGGTGGCAGTGACCGATCACGGGAATCTGTACGCCGCCGTTGCATTTTATCAGAAGGCACAAAAGGCAGGCATCAAGCCCATTATCGGATGCGAAGTCTATGTTGCTCAGCGAACGAGGCATGACCGTGATGCTCAGCTCGACGGAAAGAGCTATCATCTGGTTTTGTTATGCGAATCCAATGAAGGCTACCGGAATCTTGTCAAGCTGGTTTCTCTGGCCAATATGGAGGGGTTCTACAAAAAGCCCCGTGTCGATCTGGAGCTTCTGCAGCGCTACCATAAAGGGCTGATCTGTCTGTCCGCCTGCATCGCAGGAGAGATCCCGCGCTGTCTGCTTGACGGCAACTATGACGGAGCACGGGCAGCCGCCATGCGCTATCGTGATATTTTCGGGAAAGACAATTTCTTTATTGAGATCCAGGATCACAATATTCCCGAAGAAAAACAGGTCATGCCTGGTCTCCTGCGCCTTTCCAGAGAATGCGGCATTCCGCTTGTTGCCACCAATGATGCGCATTATCTGCATCAATCCGATGCGCAGATGCAGCATATCCTGCTTTGTATCCAGACAAACAAAACCATTCACGAAAAAACAGGCATGGGCTTTTCCACGCCTGAATTCTATCTCAAATCCACGGAAGAAATGGAGCAGTTATTCCATTCGATCCCGGAAGCCTTGACCAATACACGCCGGATCGCTGACCGATGCTGTGTGGATTTTCACTTTGGAGAACTGAAGCTGCCGCAGTTTCGGCAGGACGGCATCACTGACAACAGGCAGTACCTCCGGCAGCTTTGCACGAAGGGCATGTACAAGCGCTACGGTGCCACGCCCTCCGCAGAGGTGACAGCGCGGCTGGAGCATGAGCTGGATGTGATCGAACAAATGGGATTTGTCGATTATTTCCTGATCGTCTGGGATTTTATCCGCTATGCACGCAGTCAGGATATTCCGGTGGGTCCCGGTCGAGGATCCGGCGCAGGAAGCCTCTGTGCCTACTGCATCGGCATCACGCAGATCGATCCGATTGCCGGTAATCTGCTGTTTGAACGCTTTCTGAATGTAGAACGCGGTAATATGCCTGATTTTGATGTGGATTTCTGCATTGAGGGACGGGAACGTGTCAAGGAATATGTCATCCGCAGATATGGTGAGGATCATGTGGCGGGGATTATTGCCTTCGATACCCTGAAAGCACGGGCTGCGATCAAGGATGTCGGCCGCGTTCTGGAAATTCCGCTTCAACAGGTCAACCAGACAACCAAAGCCTTTGAATTTGACGAGAGCATAGCGCATGCGATCGAGAAGAACCAGACGATCCGCAGCCTGTATACCTCCGACATGAAAATCCATGAGCTGCTTGATACCGCTGCACGCATTGAAGGCATGCCGCGGCATATCTCCAAGCATGCAGCCGGTGTGGTCATCACGCCTGCTGCTGTCAGTGATTATGTCCCGCTGCAGCGTGACGAAGAAGCAGCACTTACCCAGTATACCATGAAGGAGCTGGATCTGCTCGGATTGCTGAAGATTGATTTTCTGGGTCTGCGCAACCTGACCATTATCCGCGATGCGGAACGGGCGATCCAGCGGCATACCCCCGGCTTTTCCGTGCAGAAGATCCCGACAGATGATCCGCAGGTCTATGCCATGCTTGCAGCAGGGGATACCTCGGGCGTATTTCAGCTTGAAAGTAACGGGATGCGCAGCTTTATGATGCGTCTGAAGCCCGAAAACATGGAGGATCTGATCGCAGCGCTGGCCTTATACCGACCCGGCCCGATGGATGCGATACCAACATATATCAAAAACCGGCACACCCCCGGCGCTGTTACCTACCTGCATCCGGCACTCGAAGAGATTCTGAATGTCACCTACGGCTGCATTGTCTACCAGGAACAGGTCATGCAGATCTGCCGGAAGCTGGCCGGATATTCCTACGGACAGGCCGATCTGGTCAGACGTGCCATGTCCAAGAAAAAACCGGAGCTCATGGAGCAGGAGCGGCAGCGTTTCCTGTATGGCTCCGGCAAGGATGACGGCTGCATCGGCGCACTGGCCAACGGCATTCCGGAGGATACTGCGAGAGCGGTTTTTGACCAGATGGAACGGTTCGCATCGTATGCCTTCA
Source organism: uncultured Ruminococcus sp. (assembly GCA_902783005.1). Lineage (GTDB taxonomy): Bacteria > Bacillota > Clostridia > Oscillospirales > Ruminococcaceae > UBA3855. The sequence goes on from CACZPI010000080.1 coordinate 34,435, forward strand.
ATAAATCCCATGCTGCTGCCTATGGTCTGGTATCCTATCAGACAGCGTATCTGAAATATCATTATTTCGGTGAGTATATGGCAGCGCTGATGACGAATGTGATCGGTGACACCGGCAAGCTGCTGGCGTATATAGAGGAATGCCGGAATCATGGCATCAAGGTATCCATTCCGGATGTCAATACCGGAGAATGGGGATTTTCCTATCATGACGGACAGCTTGTATTCGGTCTGCTTGCCATCAAGGGTGTTGGAAAGGGACTGATCGACCGGCTGACGCTTGAAAGACGCAGCGGAGGGCAATTCCGGGGATTTGTCGATTTTTGCAGGAGAATGCTGCCGCATGGCCTGAATCGCCGTGTGCTGGAACCCCTGATCGAATCCGGCGCACTCGACTGCCTCGATTACAACCGCCGACAAATGCTGCTGCATTACGAAGAGGTTCTGGATGCTGTCAGCGACCACAGCGCGGGCGCAATTGAAGGACAGATGAGTCTGTTCGGAGAAGCCGAGGAAGCCAACGGTGATCTGGTTCTCCCACCTGCGGAGCCGTTCTCTCTGATCGCCAAGCTCGGTATGGAGAAAAAGGTGACAGGAATGTATATTTCCGGTCATCCTTTGGATGCATTTTTCTATTTGCAGTCGCTTCTTCATGTGATGCCGGTATCCCAGGTGCTCACAAAAGGGGAAGGGGAGAAGGTCACGATTCTTGCCATGCTGCAGGAATGCAAACGTATCACAACCAAAAACGGCGGTGATATGGCTTTCCTGAAGCTGGAAGATACTTCTGCCGCGATTGAAGCGGTCGTTTTTCCGAAGCTGTACAGCATTTCCGCATCCAGACTGAACCGGGAAACGGTTGTCCTGATCTCAGGAACGATTTCCCTGCGTGATGACAGCATCAGTATTTTGTGTGATTCGATTCTGGCTGAGGCGGATTTTCCGAGGATGCTGCGCGAACACATGCTATGTATCAAATCCGATGCCTCTTCTGCCGGCATGGAGCTGCTCCGGAAAACCTCAGAGATCTGCCGGAAGTTTCCCGGGGAAACAGAGGTTGTATTCTATCTGACAGACCGCAGGCAGTATATTTACCCGAAACAGCCGATCTTTACGGAGGTCGGAGACACTTTGTTTTCTGAACTCGGACAGGTTATTTCCCCGGAATCCATGGGCTGCATTCCAAAAATACGGAAAAGATGAGCGGATTTCGGATAAAAACTGACGGGAAATATGGAAAAGGGCTTGACAGATTGGAATAAATGTAGTAAAATAAATGTGTAAATCCCAACTATTGCATATGCAGAATGGAGAAATGGATCATGAAAAAAATTGGCGTACTGACCAGCGGCGGCGACGCACCGGGCATGAATGCAGCGGTAAGAGCAGTTGCTCGTGCCGGTCTCAGCAAAGGTATGGAGGTAATCGGTATCGAGCGCGGCTATGTCGGCCTGCTGAACCGTGAATTTGTTACCCTCGATGCCAGAACTGTTTCCGGTATCATCCAGAGAGGCGGTACCTTCCTTTATACAGCAAGATGCCCTGAATTCCGCAACATGGACGGTGTTCTGAAGGGTAAGGCTGTCTGTGAGGAGATCGGCCTTGAGGGTCTGGTTGTCATCGGCGGCGACGGTTCCTTCCGCGGTGCCGGCGACCTGTCGAGCGTTGGTATTCCGTGCATTGGCCTGCCTGGTACCATCGACAACGACATTCAGTGCACTGAGTACACCATTGGTTATGACACTGCTATGAATACTGCAATGGAGATGATCGACAAGCTGCGTGATACCACACAGTCTCATGATCGCTGCTCTGTTGTAGAGGTTATGGGCAGACGTGCAGGCTATATTGCAGTCAACGTTGCAATGGCAGTCGGCGCAGAAGCAGCCATCACGCTCGAGCGTCCGTATGACCTCAATGAGATCGCTGCCAGAATGACCAAGACCAAGAATGAGAAGAACGGCAAGCATCATTTCATCCTGGTTGTATCCGAAGGCGTTGGCCAGACTGAGAATATTGCCCGTGAGATCCAGGAAATGACCGGTATCGAGTCCAGAGCTACGATTCTCGGTCATGTACAGCGCGGCGGTTCTCCGACACTCCGCGACCGTATCATGGCTACCGAGATGGGCTACCATGCTGTTGAGCTGCTTGAGCAGGGCATTGGCAACCGTATCGTAGGCCTGAAGGACGGAAAGGTCTATGACATTGATCTGCAGGAAGGTCTGGAGATGAAGAAGCCCTTCATTGATCATCGCTATGACATTCTGACCGAAACTGCTTATTGATTCACTTACAATCTGAAAGATACACAGAGTAGAGATCTGTGCGTGAAGTGCCAGCCGGACGGGGAGTTGCCGGTCGGACGAAAAGGGGAAAGCCCTTGCGGTATAGATCTCGCATCCCGCTGAATGTATAATTTCAAAGCTCTTTATCATGTCCTTTGGATTATGCACGATGCACACGCATGACTGGAGGTACATGATGAAGAGCTTTTTTTCGATGTTTTCCCGTTCCCTTGAGGAATTCAAGGATATTCGTTCCCTGACAATGACGGCACTGTTCATCGCAATTTCGATGATCATTGAAAAATTCACGATCAACCTGCCGCTTTTCAAGATCAATTTTGCATTTCTCGCTATTGCCGTGATCGGCATGCTTTGCGGGCCTTCTGTTGGGTTCGCTGCAGGCATGATCTGTGATATTGTTGGATTCATTGCCAATCCGACAGGCGGCTTTATGCCGGTATTCACTCTGATCGCAGGACTTCAGGGGCTCATCTACGGTGTGCTGCTGTACCACAAGCAGGACAAGCTCAGCCTGTTCGGTCTCAATGACACCAAGTCTATGGCGATTCGTGCTGTCATTGCACGCCTGCTGGATGTGGTCATTATTAATCTGCTGCTGAACACCTTCTTTGCGGTGAAGCTCGGGTTCATTCCGGACAAGACCTTCTCGATGGTGCTTTCCGGCAAGCTGGTCAAGAATCTGCTGGAGCTTGCGGTCGATATCCCGATGCTCCTCGCATTGCTGCCCGCAGCTCTTCTGGCGTACAAGCGAACGATAACCGGGCGGACTGCCCGCTGAAACGAAAATCGGTAATATCACGAAAAAACACTTGCTTTTTTGTACATTTTGATGTATACTATAAGTAAGTGTTTTTTTATTGCACAGAAAGGATGATAGATATGACAACAGTAGGATTTATCGGCGCAGGCAATATGGGGTATGCCATTATGAAGGGCATCCGTACCAGTGCAATGGCGGAAACGACCTCCGTATTTGCATTTGACCCCGCAGCAGACAAGGCAGATCGCCTTGCGGAGATCGGTGTTACAGCATGTGCAGACGGCAGGGAAGTGCTTGCAAAATGCAAATATGTATTTCTCGCTGTCAAGCCGCAGATGTTTGATACGGTGCTTGATGAGATCGCCGCAGGAGTGACAAAGGATACAGTTCTGGTTTCGATTGCAGCCGGTATTACCGCTGAATATATCCGCAGCAAGACCATTCCGGACGCAAAGGTGATCCTCGTTATGCCGAATACGCCGCTTCTTCTTGGTGTGGGTGCCTCTGCACTGGCAAAGTGTGAGCCTACCACGCAGGAGGAATTCGATACGGTACGCGGGATCTTCGATGAATGCGGCGTTACGGCGACGCTTCCGGAGGATAAGATGAAGGAGATTATCGCTATCAACGGTTCCTCTCCGGCATTTATCTATCTGTATGCTAAGGCATTCGTCGATTATGCATCGAAGGAGGGCATTTCCCCGGAAACCTCCCTGCCTCTGTTCGCCCAGAGCCTGATCGGCAGTGCGAAAATGCTGACAGATTCCGGATATTCCATTGATGAGCTGATCAAGATGGTATCCTCTCCCGGCGGCACCACGCTTGCCGGACTCGACGAGCTTTACAAAGGCAATCTGGAACAGACGGTAGATGCAGCCTGCACAGCCTGCACCAGACGCGCCTATGAGCTGTCGAAATAATGAGCCCATTGAAAGGATGATGTAGATGGCTCTTTTTGGAAACTATGAAAATGCCGGTCCCGGTATCGCCAAGAATGCGCCGAAGAAAAAGCCGTTCTTCCGGTACTGGGAGCTTGTGTTCCGGAAATTCTGGAAGCTGATCGAGGTCAATATGCTGATGATGACGGTTCTGCTGCCCATTTTTGCGGCAATCGTCGTCATTTACAAGCTGATTGCCAATCACACCAACCTGGCACTGGGACTGGCAGGAATCCTGCTGATGGCCTCCGCGGTCTGCTTCGGGCCTGTCATGGCCGGATGCACACAGATCCTGCGGAAATTTTCGCTCGAAAAGCCTTGCTTCCTGCTCGATACCTTCTTTAAAACATTCAAGAGCAACTTCAGACAATCCCTTGTGCTCGGTCTGATTGACATTCTTGTGGCCACCTCCGTTGCGAGCAGCTTCTATGTATATCCCAAGATCATCGAAGGAACCACAGAAGGTTCCACGGTTCTGGTGTATGTGTTGTTCATTGCAACTCTCAGTCTTGGTATTGCCGTCCTGATGATGAGCTTTTACGGATACCTGATGATTGTCTCAACAGAGCTGCCGATGAAGAATATTCTCAAGAACTCTCTGGCACTCAGTATCCTTGCATTGAAGAAGAATCTGATCACGCTGGTGATCGCTGCTGCCGTCATGTTGATCTTCACGCTGCTGACTGTCTATTTGCCGGCAATTTTCATTGCATTATGGGTGTTTATCCCTACTGCATTTGTTGCTTTTATGATCGTATTCAACTGCTACCCGGTGATCCAGCAGTATATCATCAATCCGTACTACACACAGCGCGGTGAAGTGAATCCGGAGCTGCAATTCAACGACACCAATGACGAAAATCTGTTTGAAGACCGCGGCGGCAAGGAAGCACCGATCGAGGTGAAGAAGGAGAAAAACAGCAAAAAGCGCAAGGTGATCTCCTGATTTGTTTGCTTCTGAGCTGCATATCCGTTACAGTGCGGCGGACTTCTGCTCTTTATAGGCATTATGCTGATCTGAGGGCAATTTCACATCAGAGATTTTTACAAAAAATTTGAAAAAAGCTCTTTACAAATCCCCCAAAGTATGTTATAATAGTTAGTGTTCCGTGTACTTGGACTGAGGGTTTCGCCCGTAATGGGAATTTTACCTGCCTCACTCTATGTTACGGAGTATCTGAAAAGCCTGAAACGGTGTTTTTATCTGCGTCACAAGCAGCGGCCGGGATGTGCTTTTCACTAAATTTATTTCAAAGAGGTGAAACAAAAATGCTGCGTAAGGAAGAAAAGACAGCTGTCATCGTTGATAACCGCAATCATGAGACCGATACCGGTTCTCCTGAGGTGCAGATCGCGATCCTGACACGTCGAATCAATGATCTGACTGAGCACCTGAAGGTACACAAGAAGGATCATCACTCCAGAAGAGGTATGCTGAAGATGATCGGCCGCAGAAGA
>CACZPI010000081.1 GCA_902783005.1 uncultured Ruminococcus sp.
ATAATGTAAAACCGCCGCTGCATCAAGGGATGCAGCGGCGGTGAGCTTGTCAAAAAAGTCTGTTTTGGGGAGGACGTACTGCTGATCCGCCCCTCCCCCTGCCCCCTCCCCGCACGCGGGGAGGGGGTTTTTAGGTGTGGGGGCTTCGCCCCAACACCCCCTGAAAAAGTGTCACAGACACTTTTTCGACAGTCTGAAATGCCGCATCACTGCGGCATTTCTAATTTAGTAGATGGGATCACTTCACACAGGTGTAGAGTCCTTCGATTTTCTGGTTCTTGATGGCACCTGCCACGAGACCTGCCACAACATTGGCACCCTTCTCGCAGAAATGCGTTCCGTCTGTCGATCCCTCGACTGCACCCATCAGATGGTAGCTCAAGGCCGTGTCGTAGCCAACACTGTTGTAGTGGTTCACCATCAGGGTATTCAGGTCAATGCACGGAATGTTGTACTTGCTGGCAAGGCTCTTGCAGGCATCACAGTAATTCGTGTAGCTGTTGACGAACTTGCCGTTGGAATACGCCTTCAAGCCGATGACCGTAGTCACAAGAATGGGGGTCGCACCCTTGTCAAGGGTAGCATTGATGAACTGGGTCATGTACCATTCGTAGGAGCCTGCCTCGGGATTGTTCACATTCCCGCATACCGGCGCATAACGCTCCGACTTGGTATAGTCGGCATCATTGATGGCAAACTGGATCAGCACATAATCCCCTGCCTTCAGGCTGTTTGCGATCGTTTCAAAGCGTCCCTGATCGTAGAAGCTCTTGGAGCTTCTGCCGGAAATCGCATGGTTGGAAACGCTGCCGATATCATCATTGAAATAATCACCGAGGTAGTAGCCCCAGCCCTGCTGCGGTGCTGCGCTCGCGCGGTAGGACTGTACAGTCGAATCACCGGCAATGTAGACCACAGGCTTGGCTGCCGCTGCTGCTTCCTGACGCTGTCTCTCAAGCTCTGCATCGATCTCCGGCGAGAAGATCTCCGCGATCGGCTCATCGGTAATATCCAGACGGATGTAATCGAGATTGGGACCGCCGTTTTCGGTCTCGGAGATGAACTTGATCGTATTGGCGCCGGCCTTCAGAGGCAGGACAATACCGACTGTCTTCCAGTTGTCCCATGCATCGGTACCGATGAACGGCTGTCTCCAGTACTGCTGGGTATTGCCGTTGACCTCCACGCGCATGGTGCGGTCATCATTCTTGCCGTTGGACATGCGGATCTCGACATAATAGTTAGCCTCTTGGGCAACATTTACCGTGAAGGTGATATTGCTGTTGAGCTCGTTGTTGAGGTTGACATAGCCCTCGTCCTTGGTGTAGCCGGCATTCACGGTCTCGGCATAGCCCTGCTCCCAGGTCTGGTCAACAGCGAAATAGTAATCGGCATACGGATCCTTCGGGATCATATCGGCAAACGGAGCATCCAGACACATCAGGTGCTTTTGCAGAAGAACAGCATCCTTCATGTCCACCGTACCGTCACCGGTCACATCGGCCACCAGCATCTGCTGATCGGTGAAGATGCCCGTGCGCATTGCCATGCGCTTCATCAGGGCCATGTCGAAGATGTCAACCACACCGTCGGCATTGATGTCGCCCATGATGCCGCTGACAGACTGCGTGGGCTGCGTCGGCTGGGTATCCGGCTCGCTTGTGGGCTGGGTGTCAGGCTCCGTGGGCTGCTGCTGGATCTCGACCTTGACTGCCTGCCAGTTCTGGCATGTGCTGTAGGAATACTGCCACTGCTGGACATTCGCGCCGGATTCCCTGGATGCGGAGGCGACCTCCACAAAGCAGGCATCACGCGAGGAACGGGTCGAAATGTAGTAGGAGCCGTCACCGATCTTGGTGAACTGGAAGAGCATCATGCTGTCCTTGGTATTGTAAGGAACAAGCTCGATGTTACCGCCGCTGTCTGCACTCATGGCTTTCAGGCAGTAATCGGGATTCACGGCAGAGCGCATATAATAATAGGTAGTGCCGCCCGCAAAGGGAGTGAGCTGGAACTGCTGTGCAGTCAGTCCGTTGCTGCCCCACTGCTGGAGATTGGTGCCCTCCGCCATCTCACCGCCTGCCACATCCATGACAAGTCCGGAATTGGTATTCTTGAAGGTGTAGTAAACGGAGGTATCCATTTCGGTATCGCCGATCTTCATGAGACCTGCAATGATCTCGGCATTCTTCTGCGCACCCTTGGCACTCTGGTGCAGGTCGTCCCGGTTGTCCCCGGTACCTGCATAATACTCGTACATCGCATCATAGGCAGCCTGGTTATCCGCGCCGAGGGACAGACCGAAATTCTGCCATGCAGTAAAATCGTCAATGACGGTGACGCCCTGCTCCTGACCGATCTGGTCGAGCTGGCCGCCGAACCATCGTCCACCGAGCAGCACATAGGAACCGGCGCTGTTTGTGCGGATCAGGTCACCGTGACGTCCCTGCTGCTTGACGAGGATGACATTCATGCCCTTGCCCTTGGCGACCTTGACCATGTCGGTCACGACGTTGTAGTATTCCTCACCATTGGAATAGTTCGTGTCATTGATACCAATGGAGATCACATAGTAGTCGCCGGGCTTGCCGTAATACTTGATGGCATCGAACTGGCCTCCGTCCACAAAGCCCTTGGCATACTGTCCGGAGGATGCCTGATTGCGCACCTCAAAGACATTGGTATTGATGTAGTTTTTCAGGTACTGCCCCCACCCGTGCTGGGCGTAATCGGGGGTATTGTAGTAATTGGCGACCGTGGAATCGCCGCAGATCCAGACGGTCGGCTTCATGGCACCGGTGGTATTGAGCTGGGTGATCTCGAGTGCCGCAATGGTATACTTGACACCGTTCATGCCGGCAACGGCAGAGATATTGAGCTTGCCGTCCGTGACCGGAACCTGAATGGATTCAACAGCATTCGTGCCGGTCAGGTTGATCATCTGGAGCATTCCCTCGATCTTGATCGAGGTACGCGGACTGTCGCCGGTGGTAACAGTCACCTGATAGAGGCCGGTCGGCAGATCAACCTGGAATTCACCTCCGGTGAAGCTGACCGCATCGGCATTGGCACCGACGCCGTTTGCTGTGACATCGGCCACGCTGCCGGAGAAGCCGTACCCGCGGGATGTATTGTAGGCATCGGATGCCGATACACCTGTAAATCCGCTGGCTGTGCCGGAGGCGCCGAAGTCAAATTTCCAGTTGGCGGTCGCTGCCTTCGTCGGCATGGCGCTCATCCCTGCAAATGCGGTGCAGGACAGCGCGAGCGATGTGATCCCGCTGAGTATGCGTTTGAAACGGGATTTTGTTTGCATACAAATTCCTCCTTTGAAAAATAGAATGATTAAATAACAATTTATTCATCATTTCTATTATACCTAAAGTTTCACGAATTTGCAATGACTTTTTGTATTGTTTTTGTTGCTTTTCTTCGCTTATTATCGCTTTTCTCACCATCTGCAAAAAGCACCGGATCCGTTTGGATCCGGTGAAGTATGCTCAGGATTGTGCCTCGTCCATCAACGCCTGGTCAATCGCGATCGCAAGCTGATCGGCGCAGGAGGTGCCGCGCATCCCGCATTCATTTCCGCGCAGCAGATCGGCGATCTCCTCCGCATCCGCGCCCTCAAGCAGCTTGGAAAGTGCAGCGGTATTGCCGGGACATCCCCCGTTGAAACGGACATTGTGCAGCTTGCCGTCCTCCAGCGAAAAGCCGATCTGACGGGCACAGACGCCTCTGGTATTGTAAACGTAATCCTTCATCCGAATCCTCCTTCTCTCAGCAGATCCGCGGCAGCAGCTCGCCCTTGGGCTGCGGGAGCATGGTCTGGGTGCCGATCTCCGTTTCCATGACAACGCGGCCTGCATGCTCCGCAGTCACATGACCGATGACAGCAGCATTCCTGGAATACGGGCATTCATGCAGCGCATCCACCAGCTTCTGAGCCTCCTCCTGCGGAGCAAAGATCACAAGTCTCCCCTCGCATGCCAGATACAGCGGCTCCAGGCCAAGCATGCCGCATACGCCCTTGACACGCGGATCCACCGGAATGGACGGCGCATCAAGCGTAATGCCCACATTGCTCTGCTCTGCGATCTCATACAGCACCGTGCCGACGCCGCCGCGGGTCGCATCGCGGATCACATGGATCTGATCGGTCGCTTCAAACATGCGCTCGACCGTGCCCCAGAGCGGTGCGCAGTCGCTGTCCACATCCGAACCGATCCCGAAATCATCCCGCGCGATCAGAATGGTGCAGCCGTGCCGCCCCACATCGCCGGACACAATGACAGCATCCCCGGGCTTTGCATAAGCTCCGGAGGTATGGGCATGCTCCATGATCTGACCAATGCCCGTAGTCGTAATGAATACGCCGTCGCACTGCCCCTTTCCCGCGACCTTGGTATCACCGGCAACGATCTTCACGCCGACCTCGGCAGCCGTCTTTTCCATTGCCGCGGCGATCTCCTCGAGATCATCGAGCGGGAAGCCCTCCTCAATGACGAAGCCGCAGGTCATATACAGCGGCTTGGCACCCATACAGGACAGGTCGTTGACCGTGCCGCAGATGGAGAGCTTGCCGATATTGCCGCCGTTAAATTTCCACGGAGATACGATGAATCCATCCGTGGACATCGCAAGCCGCCCGCCGGGCTGCGGCAGAACTGCGGCATCATCCGCAGTGAATTCCGGATTGGAGAAATGCGCCTGAAAGACCCTTGCGATCAGCTCGCTTGTCTGCCTGCCCCCCGCGCCGTGCGCAAGGGTCACTGTTGTTTCACTCATGATTCTCGTTCCTCCTCAATTGGTTGCATATTGATAATACGCCGCACAGGCACCCTCATCCGATACCATGCATGCTCCGACCGGATGCAGCGGCGTACAGCCCTTGCCGAATACCTTGCAGTCGGACGGACGGCATTTTCCCTGGAGCACATCGCCGCACCGGCAGGCAGGATTTGGTCTGCCGGTGATCACCGGCATATGATATTTGATACGCGCATCATAGTCCGCATACGCCTCGCGCAGCTTCATGCCGCTGCCCGGGATCATGCCAAGCCCGCGCCATTCACTGTCGCAAGGCTCCATGACTTCCTCCATCAGACGAATCGCAGCAGGATTTCCTTCATCCCTGACCACTCGCGGATAGCAGTTGCGGAAAAACGGCTTTCCTTCTCCAAGGAGCTTGACCGTTACCGCCATTGCCGTGAGCAGCTCCGCTGCGGTAAAGCCCGCCACAACGCCGGACACGCCCTGCTCCTCGCAAAGCCGCTGACAGACGGCATTGCCTGTGATCGCATTGACATGGCCGGGGTACAGGAAGGCATCCGCACTTCCGACAAGCGCCTGGTAGGCATTCGGCATGGTCTTGTTGGCGGTCAGCAGGGAGAAATTTTTCAGACCTGCCGCCTTTGCCTGCTTCGCCGCAAGACATGCGGAGGGCGTTGTGGTCTCGAATCCGACTGCCAGGAAGGCGACCTGACGATCCGGATTCTCCTTTGCAATTTCCACCGCATCCAGCGGCGAATACACCGGCCGCACATCCGCACCCTTCGCCCTGGCGCCCGCAAGGCTCATTTCCGTTCCGGGCACGCGGATGAGGTCACCGAAGGTACAGACGATGCAGCCCTGTTCAAGTGCGAGCCAGCATGCTTCATCAATAAACCCGACTGCCGTCACGCAGACCGGACATCCGGGGCCGGAGATCAGGTCAATGGATTCCGGCAGCAATCCGCGGATGCCGAGCCGGAAGATCTCATGCGTATGCGTGCCGCAGACCTCCATGATGCGCAGGGGTCTTCCGGAATAGCCGGTAATGATCTCCCGCGCCGCTCTGATCGTTTCGTTCATAGCAGCCCCTCCAGCAGACCTGCGGTCTCCGCTTCATCATCCTCGGTGATCTTTGCAATGGCGACACCGGCGTGTACCATCACGAAATCACCCGGCTCAAGATCGTCGAGAACACCGGCACTGACCTCACGGGTCGCACCGTTGGCGTCAATCAGCGCCGTTCCGTCTTCTACACTGACAACCTTTGCAGATAATCCAACACACATGGTAAATACCTCCATAAAGATAGAATGATTGATTTTGTTTATACATGCATTGCAGCATATGCCGCCTGTCCGACGGCAATGCCGCCGTCATTGGGCGGGATCAGATGATGTCGGAGCACGGTGATACCCTGTGCCGCGAACATTTCTTCGCAAAGCCGCGTCAGCAGCCGGTTCTGAAAGACCCCGCCGCTGAGTGCCGCCGTCTGAATGCCGGTCTGCTCCCGCAGAATGCAAACACTCTCCGTGATCTGCTGAGCAAGTGCGGCATGGAACTGACAGGCAAGCGCCTCCTTCGTTTCCGGATGTGCCAGCATTTCCTCTGCAACGCGGGATAATAGCTTTGCTGTCGGAAGCGTCACAAAGCCGCCACGCTCCATGACCGGAATGCGCTCCGGTGCAGGAATGCCGTTTCGCTTGGCATAGCGCTCCGCCTGCGTCATCAGCGCCGTGGCTGCTTCGCCTTCAAAGGTCGATGCCGTCCGGATGCCCAGTACCGCGGAAGCTGCATCAAACAGCCTTCCGCAGCTTGTTGAGGAGACTGCATTGATATGCCGCTGTGCCATGGCACGCTGTACGCCGAAATTCTGCGCGTCACACAACCCGAGCTTCACACACGCATCCTCTGCCGCATCTCCGAGCATATCCCGGAAGATCGACACCGCAATGCGCCAGCCCTCCTTCGAGGACGCATCCCCGCCGATCTGAAGAAACGGCGCAATGCTTCCCCGGCGTTCATAGCCGGAAAAATCGGAAATCAGCAATTCCCCGCCCCAGATCGTTCCGTCATCGCCGTAGCCGGTGCCGTCCATGCTCACGCCGATCACGCGGCCTGTACAGCCGTTTTCTGCCATGCAGGAGAGAATATGCGCATAATGATGCTGCACCTGCACGAGCGGAATGTCCCGCTGTGCGGCAAGCTCCTGTGCAACGGTGACGGTATTGTACAGCGGATGGGTGTCGCAGGCGATCACCTCCGGCTTTGCTTCCAGAAGGCCGCACAGACGATCGACCGATTCCCGCAGCGCGGCCACCGTGCGGATGTCCGCCATGTCCCCGACATAGGGAGAGGCATACAGCAGTCCTCCCCGCGCAATGCAGAAGCTGTTTTTCAGCTCCCCGCCGATACCAAGTGCCTGCCGCGGAGAATCGGCTTTGAGCATGACCGGCAGCGGCGCAAAGCCCCGGGAACGCCGGATCATGTAGGGCGCTCCGTCCAGCCAGTCACAGACGGAATCATCGGCACGAATGCGGATCTTCCGGTCATGCGACAAAATCAGATCACAGAATCCGCCGATCTCCTTGACGGCATCCGCGTCATTCCGGCAGATCGGTGCGTCCCTTGCATTACCGCTGGTCATTACCAGACAGTCCGTCATGGCAATGCCGTCGGGATAGTCAAACAGCAGCATCTGTACCGGTGCATACGGCAGCATGACGCCAACCGTATCCATGTCCGGTGCGATTTTTGCCGACAAGGTGCAACCCGGCTGCTTTTCGAGGAGAAGAATGGGCTTTTGCCAGCCGGTCAGCCATTCGGACTGTCCCTCCTGCACGATGCATTCGCGCTGCACCGTTTCGGGATCGCGCATCATCACCGCAAAGGGCTTCATCGGGCGGTGCTTGAGCAGCCGGAGTCTTTCTACTGCGGCAGTATTGCGGGCATCACAGCACAGGTGGAATCCGCCGATGCCCTTGACCGCGGCGATCTTCCCTTCCATGACCGCACGCCGGACAGCCGTGATCGCATCCTTTCCGCGTATGTCCGTGCCGACCAGATAGACCTGCGGGCCGCATGCATTGCAGCAGACGGGCTGTGCATCGTAGCGGCGGGTCGCAGGGTCTTCATATTCGCTGCGGCATTCCGGACACATCGGGAATTCCGCCATACTCGTGCGTTCCCGGTCGTAGGGCATCGTATCAAGGATCGTCAGGCGCGGACCGCATTGGGTGCAGTTGATGAAGGGATGCAGATAGCGCCGGTCTTGCGGGTCAAACAGCTCCCTGCGGCATTTGTCGCAGGTGGCGATGTCGGGCGAGACAAAGATATTGCCGTATTCCCGCTTGGATTCAATAATGGAAAATTCCCGGAATTCCGGTGCATCCTCCACCGTCTGCACTTCTGTATCGAGGATCATGGAGCGCTCCGGCGCTTCCTGTGCAATGGCTTTCTGAAATGCCGCAAGGGCTTGCGCTTCCCCCTGCGCATAGATCTCCACATACGATCCCTTGTTCGACACCGTACCGCGAATGCCGTACCTTCCAGCCGTGACCGCGGTAAACGGCCGGAATCCGACACCCTGTACAATGCCGAAAAGCTGCATTTTTATGGTGCGCATGTATCTGTCCTCAATTCTGCACTGACTGCGTGATGGGCAAAGGGAATGAATGTGCCCTCCCATCCCCGCAGCAGACGCCGGAAGGCATTGTCGGCAATGATGACCTCATACCCGCGATCACGGATCGTTTCGAGGAGCATATCCTCCCCCGTGATTCGGAAATCCTGCTCTCTTGCCAGATCCGGCGAAAACAGGAACCATGTCGCGCAGTCGGCATTCCGGTCTTCCATCTGCTCACGCAGCGCATTGGCCGCGATCTGCTGGTGAATGATGAGTGTCTTACTGCCGCGGATTTCCTTTGCCTGCGCAACCACCTCCGGCGGCAGACAGGGAAAACCGGTCTCATAGGGAATGCCAAAATGCTCATGCAGCTCCTGTGCTGCCTTGAGACCGGAAGGAGCGATCACATACAGCTTTTCGCATTCCGTCACGCGGCGGATCTCGTCAAGAGAGCTGTCAAGTCCGAAGCAAACTGCCTCTGTGCAGTTCATCGCGCGGACAATATCCCGTGCATGGGTAAAGCCGGTATCCAGCGGCGTTGCACCGAGAATGCCGACCTTGCCCGGCTTCACAGGGAGCTTCTCTCTGGCAAAGCGCCGGAACAGCGCACAGTATGCCTTTTCTGCGCCCTTGTCGTAATACTTCGTTCCGTCTGTATTCAGGGCGATGCACGGCAGGCCTGTCTGCTTTTCGGCCATTCTTTCGAGTGCATGAAAATCAGTCGCAATGACCGCGGGAACCGGTGTGCCGATGACTGCGGTGAATGCCGCCTCCGGCACCTGCGTACAGACCTTGGCCAGTTTCTTCACCAGCCGTTCATCGCGTCCGAGAATGGCATCCATATCCCGCAGTCCAGCGCTGAACAATGCCGAACGCTTTTCATGCCAACGCGGCTCGTCGAATCCGCAGACATTGCCCGCGCATCCGCCTGCATCACAGATCACCACAATGCCGCCCAGCTCATACAGCACCGAGCAGGCACCGCTGTCATCAGGTGCAAACGGCGACAATGCTTTGAGCAGCTTCTTCATACTTTCACCTCACTGTGTTCACGGATCGCCTGTGCCAGCCTCCGGAAGATCAGCTCCACCCCGCGGTATCCGAAGGGCTGCTCTTCCTCACTGAACGGAATCCCGGGCAGATCCCGGTGGTAATACGCCGCATCGCTGCCGATGCATACATCAATCCGGCAGTCGCGTTCATAGCCGAGCATGGTCGGGGAAAGATTGGAATAGATGCGCGTTTCCGGAGAGCGTGCCGCCAGCTTTTTCAGATACACGAAATTGCGCTCACCGATCGTTCCGTAGATCTCGGAAACATGGAATCCGTATTCCGTCAGGGCCAGCGCCAGCTCAAAGCTGTCGGCATTCATGCACTCACCAACCGCAAAATGCACATCACCAAATGATTCCCGGAATTCCGCAATTGCCCTTGCAGCACTGTCATACCAGAGCGAATCGTCAAACTTTGCGCCGATCGCCTGTCCAAGAAGACGGTACTGATTCCGGATCTTGTCCAGACGGTAGAGCCTTGTCAGTTCGATGAACGGAATACCCAGGCGCTCATGCATATCCTGTGCGGCGGCGCGTGCCTCGGCATTGAGCACGATGCTGAAATTGGCGCGGGACATGGCCTTGTATTCCGCAAAATCCGTGCACCGCCCGATCTCACGGACAGTTTTGATCCCTGCCTGGTACAGCAGCTCATACAGCTCGCAGCCGTCTTCAAGCGCCGTAAAATAACCCAGGAGATTACACTCTGACCTGACACGCTCCTGCTTTTCGAGCAGCGAATAGATCGACCGGCGCACCAGCCCCATCGGAGGCAGGCGCTTTTCACGGGTCAGCGCATACATGTAGGCCGGAACACAGGGAACGCCGGATGCCTCTGCACTGCTCCGGCAGACACGTTCCATATCCGTGCCGAGAAGTGCATCCACACAGGTACAGCAGATCATGATGGCAGACGGCTCATAGTCGAGCGGTTCGCGAAGCTCCTGACATGCCTGCGGGATCTTTTTGAGATAACGGCCGGTGACAATGTCGGTATCATCGAGCAGGAGATAGAAGAATTTATCATTGTATCCGAGCTCATTGAGCAGTGCGGTATTCCGCCCGCAGCATCCCGGCGCAACCAGCAGCATCACCGCGCCTGGAATGCACAGGCCTGCACGCTTAACACCGAAGCCCTTGGCTCCGGGGGAATTGAAATCAAGCGTGGCAGGAGAGCTGTAGATCAGGTGCTTATTGGAGACAAGCTCCTCCGGGAGATCCGTCAGCCCGCGTCCTGCAAGCTCCGCGGCAGTACAATAAAACGCCTTATTCATGGGCTTTCTCCTCGTCGATCAGCTTTTGAGCAAGGGCAAGGAAGCGCTTTGCCGCCTCGCAGTCCGGTGCGCCCTCGATCACGGTCATGCCCCGATCCTCGCAGCGGATAATATCATCCGAACGCGGAATATCCGCAGCGATCTCCAATCCCGCCGTCTGTGCAAAGCGACAGACCTTCTCTTCCTCCTGCTCCACATTTCTGCGGTTCATGATGATGCCGCGCACGCGGGCATAGCTGCGGTCTTCAAAATTTTTCACGGCATTGTGAATGTTGTTTGCCGCATACAGCGCCATTTTCTCGCCGGAGGTCACGATCAGCACCTGCGATGCATAGCCCTCCCGGATGGGTGCCGCAAATCCGCCGCAGACCACATCGCCCAGGACATCATAAAGCACGACATCGGGCTTGTATTTCTCAAACAGATGCAGCTCCTCAAGAAGCGAGAATGTGGTGATGATGCCTCTGCCTGCACAGCCAAGTCCCGGTGTGGGGCCGCCTGTTTCAATGCAGAGGATGCCGCCGAATCCGGTCTCAGAGATCTCCTCGATGGATTCCGGCTCGTCGTCGTGCTCGCGCAGGTAATCCATAACAGGCGTGACAGGCGTGCCGCCGAGCAGATTGATGGTGGAATCTGCCTTGGGATCGCAGCCGATCTGGATGACGCGCTTACCGAGTGTCGCGAAGGCTGCTGCAAGATTGGCAGTGCAGGTGGATTTACCGATGCCGCCCTTGCCGTAAATTGCGAGTTTTATCATAATGAAATCTCCTTACAGATGAGATTGGGAATGGTGTGTTCATAGCACCGCCCGGAAAATGCAAAATGCGCCAGCGGATGCAGCATCGCCTCCGGGGGCAAAATAAACCGGTACAGAGGATCGGCATAGACATGCTCTGCATTTCGCAGGATCTCTGCGATCTCCTCCTCTGACGAAGCGGCGCTGTCACCCGGTGCCAGAAATCTTCTGTCATCCGTGACCGGTGAGATCAGATGCGCCCCCAGCTCGCACGCCAGGGATCCGGCATAGACCGGCTCACCGATACAATAGATATGCCCTTCCCCGCGGTGTGCCATGCAGGGAGCGGCATTCTCCCCCGATGCTGCGGCCTTGTGCAGAGCCTCTGCAAGGATCACCGTGAAGCGGACGCCGACCGGAATGCCGCAGACATAGGGAATGCCGTAGGCTTCCCGCAGATATTCTGCCGCAGGAAGGCCGCAGGCGGAAACGACCAGATTCACTGCCGCCTCTCCCAGATGAGACAATGCTTCAAAGCGGTCAGACATGGCAAGGCAGCATTTCACGGAAAAGCCCTGCTTCTCCATCCAGCCGCGGACGGATTCCGCGGTGCCGTTCGTATACAGATCAAGCGGTGTGGCACCGAGTATATTCACGCCCTTCGGGTCACGCGGCGCAGGATTTGCAAATGCCCTTGTAACAGCAAGCAGCGCCTCGGATGCACCGTCCAGATAGGAACGGGTACCGTTGGTATGCATCGCAAATGTTCGGATACCGGTGCGTCTTTCGATCTCGGAGGCAATCGCATCAAAATCCACACCGGTCATCATCGGCATCGGTGAGCCGCAGACCGTGATAAACCCCGGGTGCAGATCGGCCGCCGCTGCGGTCACATCCGAAATGAGCTTTTCATCGTTGCCCATGATCGCGTCGATCTCGGTCAGCGCCGAAATGAAGATATCGGATTGCAGAGATTCCCACCGCGGCTCGTCATGGGTCGCATACGTCGAATTGCAGCCGGAGGCATCGTGTACAACGGTCATGCCCCCCAGCTCATAGAGCGCAGAGCAGACACCGGCAGTATCGGCAGCATAGCAGGGAATGATCGTGGCGTTATTCTTCATGGCAGATCCCTCCTATCCCAGACAGCTCTCGCAGCCCCAGCCCTTATGCCGGAGCACGGTACGGCGGCTTTTCGGATTCCGGAATGCATCCTCCATCAGTCCTGCCAGCGAAACAATGCCGGAAAAGCCGTAGAATCCGCCGTTCATCACGATATTGACAAAATGGTCGGTCGCAAAATAATACGCAGCCTTCTGCCCGATCGCCAGCACCGGCGGATGCGGTTCTTCATGAAAATGCAGCATATTGACATTCGTCGCCGCATAGAGCATGAGATCCGGGACATGCACCTGGAGCCATGCAAAGGCTTCCGTTTCCTCCGGCGCTGCATCGGCAATGATATGCCGGACACGGAATCCATGCTCAGCCAGGAGCTTTGCCAGCTCAAACGGGCGGGAAACTGCCGTAAAATCAATCGCGATCTCCCTGTCTCCGATCAAATCATGCGCCGCATCAAGCGCAGCATGCATCTCCCGGATATTTTCCCCGAATTCCGGCACAGCCACGCCGAGTGCTTCACACAGGCTCCGGTAATTTTCCAGAATGGTCTGCACCTCGAAGCTCGCCGGGAGATGCAGATGCCGTCCGCCGATGCGCTGCGTCAGCTTCTCCCCCGCCGAACGCGTGACAGGGGTGTAGGTAATATACAGTGCGCTGTCCGCCATCTGCAAATATTCATCATAGGTGTGGCACAACGTCAGATCCCGCAGGGTACATCCGGCATTCCGGATGATCTGTACAAGCTCGGAATGTACATCCGTCGGGCGGTCGTTTCCAAGGATGCCAACAGACTTCGGATCCTTCGGAAGCGGGCGCAGCGGGAAATAGAGCTGCTCTGCGAGCTTCGCAGCAGGAGAGACCGTCTGGCGCATCGTCGGGGTCATGTAGCAGTCCACAAAATCGATTTCCGGGAATTGTCCGGACAGCTCCCGCAGGATGATCTCGAAATCACATCCGGCAAACAGATGGATGCAGCTCAGAAACAGCAGCACCGCACGCGGCTTTTTGCCGAGTCTGCGGAGAATATCGGCAGTCCCGTCAATGACCTTCTGCTCCAGCGTGCCGTCAAACATATCCTGCTCCGAGACAGATACCCAGCTCATGCGGTCAAGGGCATTCATCTCCGCTGCCGTCAGGATCACGCCCCGCAGGCAGCCCTGCGCACAGACAAAGATCTGCTGTGCCTCCGGAAGAAGCATGCCGGTATGGACGATATTCCACATGCCGCGGGCAGGCGTGTTGTATTCAAGACCGGAGGGGAAGAAGCCTGCGGCATTTGCATCCGTGATCCGGACACAGGGGGCTTTCTCATAGGAATGCAGTGCCTTCATCCTCCGCATACCTCCAGGATCGCCTGTGCCGCCGCATCAAGCTGGCGTGCGGCATTGCTGTCAGGACAGACGACAGAAACGGGCTTTGCAAGGCGCTCTGCCTGCGCAATGTCCGAGCTTCGGTCAACGGAAGCGAGGATCTTTGTCCCGAAATCCTCTGCAAGCGCCTGTGCCTGTGCATCCTCCTCCGGCACTCCGCGCCGGTTGAGCAGAATGCCGCCGAGGGAAGCGTACCCGCGCCCCTGGAAATTCTGCACGGCCATGCAGATATTGGCGGCGGCATAGACGGACATTTTCTCTCCGGAGGTCACCACAAAGATGCGGTCTGCATAGCCTCCGCGCATCGGCATGGAAAAGCCGCCGCAGACAACATCGCCCAGTACATCATAGATGACGACGTCCGGCTTGTAGACCTCATAGGCACCAAGGCGGGAGAGCGTTTCAAGCGCATTGATGATGCCGCGTCCCGCACATCCAAGCCCCGGCACAGGACCCCCGGCCTCGACACAAAGCACCCCGCCCGCTCCCGGACGGACAATCTCATCAAGCTGCAGGGCATTCCCCTTCTCGCGGGTGAGCTGCAGCACGGTCGGGATCCGCTCCCCGTCATGCAGGAGCGACGTGGAATCTGCCTTCGGATCGCAGCCGATCTGCATGACGGTCAGTCCCCTTGCCGCGAGTGCCGCGGATACATTGCAGGCAATGGTGGACTTGCCGATGCCGCCCTTGCCGTAGATCGCAAATCGGATCATATTCGTTCCCCTTTCCGTATTTCCCCGGTACAGCGCATAAAAAAGCAGCCGTTCTCCGTCAGGCGGATACGGCTGTGCGGTAGCACAAGAGCTGCATAGAGGGCATCTGTTCCGCCTTCATGCAGGTCTTTGCAGCAGTATCAGCTTTTGCCGCAAGCGCCCTTGGGCGGTTTTGGCATCAGAAGAAATACATGTATGCTATGAAATTATGATTTGAAATCTGCCTCCGTCTTATGCAGACGGTGCATAAACAGTTTTGGCATTCACGCCCGGAAGTCTCCCGATCGCACCTGCCAGCGAATTGATGACATCCTGCGGGGCATCCATCGCTACATTGATGATGCTGATGCCCTTGGATCGGTAGGGCACGCCCATCCGGCCGATGATATACCCGCCGTATTCATGCAGGAGCGCATTGATGCTGACAGCGGAATCACTGTCCCGGACAAGTATGGCGATCACTGCCACACGGGTATCCATTCCGCATTCCTCCTCTTTGCTCCTATTATACCATAAAAGCGTCATTCTGTCAAGCGGAATCTATTGCATTCTGCCGGATCCTGTGCTATAATGAAAGTACCGATTCCAATAGAAAGGGGCATCGCCATGAAAACCTATCTTCTCTCCCTTGACCAGGGTACAACTTCCTCGCGTGCAGTGCTGTTCGATACACAGGGACAGCATGTATTCTCCGCACAGTATGAATACCCCCAGATCTTTCCGCAGGCCGGTTGGGTCGAGCACGATCCCTATGAAATTCTCAATACCCAGCTCCGTGCTGCCCGGGACTGCATGGACTGGCTCCGGGAGCATGCGCCGGATGCTGACGTTGCCGCCGTGGGTGTGACGAACCAGCGTGAAACCACCATCGTCTGGGATAAGACGACCGGAAAGCCAGTCTATAACGCCATTGTCTGGCAGTGCCGCCGCACGGCAGAGGAATGCCGCGTCCTTGAAAAGCAAGGCGTCGTCCCCCTTCTGCGGGAAAAAACCGGACTGCTGCTCGATCCCTATTTTTCTGCGACGAAGCTGCGCTGGATCCTGGAGCATGTCCCGGATGCCCGCGCAAGGGCAGAATGCGGCGAGCTGCTTTTCGGCACGGTCGATACCTGGCTGATCTGGCATCTGACCGGCGGAAAGGTACATGCAACGGATTACACCAATGCCTCGCGGACGATGCTCTACAATATCCACACGCTGCAATGGGATCCGGAGATCCTCGATCTGCTGGAGATTCCGGCGCAGATGCTTCCGGAGGTGCGTGATTCCTCCGGCGACTTCGGCATGACATCCCGATCCATCCTCGGTGCATCCGTGCCGATCCTCGGATGTGCCGGCGATCAGCAGGCGGCTTTATTCGGGCAATGCTGCCTTGCACGGGGCGATGTGAAGAACACCTACGGCACCGGGGGATTTCTGCTGATGAATACAGGAGACACCTGCATCGGCAGCACACATGGCTTATTATCCACCATCGGATGGGGCATCGGCGGCAAGATCACCTATGCACTGGAAGGCTCGGTATTCGTCTCGGGTGCTGTCATCAAATGGCTGCGTGATGAGCTCGGGATCATTCAGACGGCAGCGGAGACCGCAGCGCTTGCACAGAGTGTCCCGGATAATGCAGGCGTGTACTTCGTTCCGGCATTCGTCGGGCTTGGAACGCCGTACTGGGACAGCGAAGCCCGCGGCTTGCTGTGCGGTCTGACACGCGGCAGCGGCCGGGCGCATATCGTTCGTGCGGCACTCGAGGCAATTGCCTACCAGACTGCGGATGTGATCCGGGCAATGGAGCAGGATACCGCCGCACTTGGCAGCATCCGCGTAGACGGCGGTGCTTCTGCGAATGATTTCCTGATGCAGTTCCAGGCGGATATTCTGGGACGCGAGCTGCTTCGGCCGGCGCAGACGGAATCCACCGCACAGGGCGCAGCTTATCTGGCAGGACTGGCAGCCGGGATCTGGAGCAGCACAGAGGAGCTTTTACGCATGGCAAAACATGACCGGGTATTCCGGCCTGCAATGGAGGAAACGCAGCGTCAGGCACTTCTGCACGGCTGGGAGGATGCGGTCAGACGTACCATGACGCGGTAAATCCATCAGAAGGTATAAAAAACGTCCCGGCTGCAAACCGGGACGTTTTCATATGATAGCAATCATCCTCCGAAAAAGGTATGCTCAATAAAAATCTTCACACCGATGACGACGAGAATCAATCCGCCGACGATCTGGGCATTGCTGCCGAGCTTCTGACCGACACGCTTGCCGAAGACCACGCCGATAAGGGAGAATGCAAATGTCTCACATCCGATCAGCACCGCCGCCGGCAAAATCCGCACATCCGGAAGCGCCGCAAAGCTCACGCCCACAGCCAGTGCATCAATGCTCGTCGCGACTCCCTGCATCAGAAGCATCCGCGGGGTCAGAAGCATCTGGTGCAGCTCCTCATTCCGGTCGCGGATCGCGTCGATCAGCATTTTTCCGCCGATATAACCGAGCAAAAGCAGCGCGATCCAGTGGTCAAAGGCACGGATGTATTGCTCAAATGCCTTGCCCAGCCAGAAGCCGAGTGTCGGCATCAATCCCTGAAATCCGCCGAAACAGACACCAATCAGAATGATGCGCCGCCGGTTCAGATTCGTGCAGCACAGTCCGTTTGTAATGGATACCGCAAAAGCATCCATCGACAGGCCGATGCCGATGAGAATGAGCTCCAGAATGGTCATAGCTGCCTCCTTGAACGTTAATCCTCAGGTGCTTTCTGAGAGAGAAGCGTCGAATACTTCGCACGGAACTCCGCGAAGGTACCGTTGTCCAGTGCTTCACGGATCTTCTCGGTGAGGGTATTGTAGAAATACAGATTATGAATGACGGTCAGACGGCCGGCAAGCATTTCATTGGCCTTGAACAGATGGCGGACATAGGCGCGGGAGAAATTGCGGCACGCCGGACAATCGCACTGCTCATCCATCGGGCGCGGGTCGGTCATATAAGTCTGGTTCTTCATATGCCGCATGCCCTCCCAGGTGAAAATGGTGCCGTGACGCGCATTCCGGGTCGGCATCACGCAGTCAAACATATCAATGCCGCGGGCTACACCTTCAATGATATTGGACGGGGTACCGACACCCATCAGATAGCGCGGCTTATCGGCGGGCATGTAGGGTACCACTGCATCAAGAATGCGGTACATTTCCTCGGTCGGCTCCCCGACGGCAAGACCGCCGACTGCATAGCCGTCCAGATCCAGCTCCGCGATCTGCTGCATGTGCTCAATCCGCAGCTTTTCAAAGGTGCATCCCTGATTGATGCCGAAGAGGAGCTGCTGCGGGTTGATCGTGTCCGGAAGCGATGCAAGGCGCTGCATTTCATTTTTGCAGCGGATCAGCCAGCGCGTGGTGCGCTCGCAGGAACGTGCAGAATAGTCATAGGGTGCGGGATTTTCCACGCATTCGTCAAATGCCATCGCAATGGTCGAAGCCAGATGCGACTGGATGCGGATGCTCTCCTCCGGCCCCATGAAGATCCGCTTGCCGTCAAGGTGGGACTGGAAGTAGACGCCCTCCTCCTTGATCTTACGCAGCTTCGCCAGAGAAAATACCTGAAATCCGCCGCTGTCTGTCAGAATCGGGCGCTTCCAGTTCATGAATTTGTGCAGGCCGCCCATCTGGTGGATCACATGATCCCCCGGTCGCAGATGCAGATGGTAGGTATTGCACAGCTCCACCTGACATTTCAGATCTGCCAGCTCCGGAGAGCTGACGCCGCCCTTAATCGCGGCGGATGTACCCACATTCATGAAGCACGGCGTCTGGAAGGTGCCGTGTACCGTGGTGACCGTACCCCGGCGGGCAATCCCCTCGGTTTTCAGCAGTGTATAGATCGACATATTCGTTCTCCTCATCCTATGCAGCAGATGCATACGGCATGCCTCTGCAAAAATTCCGGAATATTGCAAAAAAGCGATGCAGAAGCATCGCTTTTCCGGCGTTTGAAAAATAGCGGCAGCTGGATTTGAACCAGTGACCGATCGGGTATGAACCGATTGCTCTAGCCAACTGAGCTATGCCGCCATCAAAGCTGTTTATTCACAGCTTTATTATTATACCACATTCCGCTGCATTTGTCAAGTGAATTTTGCGGAATTTTTTGGGCTCCGCTGCAAGTGGTAAAAATGCACAAAAACTGATTCCGATTTTTGCCGTCCGGAAACAGGCTTTTCTGATTTCTGTCTATTTACAAATCTGCCGCGGCATGGTATAATAAAAATGGATCTGTAGGCGCAATACAGGTACTAATATTCTATGATACAGGAGGAAACAACAAATGAATGCAATGAAAAAATATGTGGCTGAATGCATTGGTACCATGACACTGGTGCTCATCGGCTGCGGCACGGCAATGCTTGTGGGCTGCGATGCAGCAAACGGCTGCGGCTACATCCTGACGGCGCTTGCCTTCGGTCTGACCATCGTCGGCATGGCCTACTGCGTGGGCAATATCTCCGGATGTCACATCAATCCGGCTGTCTCCCTCGGTGTACTGCTCTCGGGCGGTATGTCCGGCAAGGATTTTGTCGGCTATGTGATCTCCCAGTGCATCGGTGCCCTGCTCGGTTCGGGCATCCTTGCAGCGATCTTCGGTCTTGGCGGCGTGTATGACATGACTGGCGGCTTTGGCTCGAACGGTCTTGCCGGCGTCAACGGCAGCTACGTTGCAGGCCTGATCGTTGAGGTGGTACTCACCTTCATCTTTGTACTGACCATTCTGGGTGTCACCAGCAAGAAGGCCGGTCACGGATCCTTCGGCGGCGTTGTCATCGGCTTCACCCTCGTACTCGTTCATATTCTCGGCATTGGCCTGACCGGTACCTCCGTAAACCCGGCAAGAAGCCTCGGCCCGGCTGTATTCGCTGCCATCAACGGCAACACCGCTCCGATCGTTCAGCTCTGGGTATTCATCGTAGGCCCGCTGGTCGGCGCTGCAATTGCTGCCGGCGTTTACAAGTGGCTTGAGAGCAGCGATGAGGCTCCTGCCAAGAAGAAGTAATCTCTGACTGCACTGAAAGCAACACCTCCCGGCCTGCGCACCGGGAGGTGTATTCATTTATTCGGTTTCCTTCTTCCGGTGCGTAAGATACTGCACCGTGAACAATGCACACAATCCGACAAACAAGAGCACAGATACGATACCGACCGGGATTTCTGAGATGAATTCCAGTCCCCAGAAGAAGAACCATATTGCCACGACGATCCGCAGCTTGTCCGTCAGGGCAAGGAGCGCGGGGTTGCCTTGTTTTCCGGCACGCTTTCCGACGATCCATAAACCGATCAGCAGCAGCGCATTGACTGCATACGGAATCAGAACCAGGGGCTTTGGGACGCATCTGTTCAGATTGGCTACATATACAACAGTTTCGACAACAACTGAATCCTCGCTTGCATGGATGCGATCCCACGCCACGGCCAGAACGAGCAATCCGCTGACACTCACCAGCCATGCGACCAAAGTACTGATCCTGTGAAGCGAATTCTGCTTCTCCGGCTTTGGTTGGCTGCTGCGGTGGATCATACAGGTGATGATCTCCGCCAGGATCCCGACGGAGGCAGCGAACAACATGCACGAGACGAGAGTGCCCATCACCCGATCATTGAGCGGTACCTGCAGGGAAACGCAGCGCGACCAGTATCCGAAGCTCACGCCGACCAGCAGCGAAATGGCATCAAGCGTCATTGTCAGCTCCGTCCGGAAGAGGCGTTCTCCCGCTTCCGTAACATGCAGCCCGGTCGGCTTCCTTCTGGAAAGCCATGAGCAAAATGACAATCCGCCGATCATCAGGCCGCCGACAATGTGCGGATAAAAGCCGTACCACCGGGAGGCATAGACGTCAAAGCTGCCGTCAGGGCCAAAATGAATGCCGGCTTCCTCCGGAAGGCTGCCCCAGCGGATCAGAAAGAATACCAGACTTGCCCCCAGGATCGCTGCCGCAAGCGCGACCAGAATCCTGTGCAGGATGACGAATTGTTGTTTCATAAAATTCCCCTTCCCTGTTATCGGCTGCGCAGCTCCCAGAATGCCACCGCAGAAGCGGCTGCCACATTCAGGGAATCAATCCCCGGTGCCATCGGAATGAGCACCGTATAATCCGCACCGCGAATGGTCTCGTCACACAGGCCGTAGCCTTCCTCACCAAGCAAAATGGCCAATTTTTCTTCCTTGCGAAGTGCCGGATCTGCGATCGAGACCGAATCCTCGCGCAGCGCCATTGCCGCGGTTTGAAAGCCCATGCGATGGAGCTTGTCCAGATCAATATACCGATCCTCCGACAGATACCCCCACGGCATCCGGAAGGCCGTTCCCATGCTGACCCTTTCGGCACGGCGGTACAGCGGATCTGCACAGCCCTCTGTCAGCAGCACCGCTTCGATGCCGAGGGCTGCTGCGGAACGGACGATCGCCCCGACATTGGTCGGGTTCGTAACATGCTCAAGAACGGCGATACGTCTTGCATTTTTGCAGAGCGTTTCGGCATCCGGCACCGGCTTGCGGCGCATCACGCACAAAGGTCCCCGGATGAGCTTGAAGCCGAGGAAATCATTGAGCACCTCTTCGTCCTGAATGTAGACCGGCACATCGCCGCAGCGTTCGAGAATGGCTGCTTCCTGTGCAAAGGCGCGTTTCCGTTCGGAGATCAGGGCGATCGGTTCATAGCCCGCATCGAGCGCCCGTCCGATGACCAGGGCACTTTCTGCGACAAAGATGCCGAGATCCGGCTCGTAATAATGCAAAAGCTGCGCTTCGGACAGGGCGTTGAACGCCTGCAGGATCGGCAGCGAAAAATCAGTTAGCTCAATAAACTGCGGCATGGGTATCTCTCCTGTGATGCAAAATTGATACTTTATTATAGCATAAACCGGGCAGAATTGCAAGAAAAAATCTTCTGAAAAAACCGGTTTTGTCACCTTGGCGTAAGATTCGCATGCTATACTATCCATAATGGGAGAAGGCTTGCAGCCACCTCCGGAAAGAGAGGACGTACTATGGGTAAAAAATGGATCGAGGTCGAGCACCTCACGAAAATTTACGGAAAGGGCGAAACTGCACTCAAGGCACTTGACGATGTGAGCTTCACCGTGCAGACGGGGGAATTTGCAGCCGTTACCGGAGAGAGCGGCAGCGGCAAGACCACCCTGCTCAATATTCTCGGCTCCCTGGACAGGGCGGATGAAGGGACGGTGCGGGTGGACGAGATGGATCTGATGCACATGGACGACAATGCCCTGGCGGCTTACCGGCGGCAGAAAATCGGGATCATCTTCCAGTCCTTCAACCTGATCCCGGTGCTGAATGTGGAGGAAAACATCGTTCTCCCCCTGAATCTGGACAACGTCGAGGTCGATCGCGCCTTTCTCGACGAAATGCTGACGCTGACCGGACTGACGGAAAAACGGCTCAGCTTCCCGCATGAATTATCCGGCGGGCAGCAGCAGCGCGTGGCATTCGTCCGGGCGCTGATTCACAAGCCGGATGTCATTCTTGCCGATGAACCGACCGGAAATCTCGATACCCGCAACAGCCGGGAGATCATCCACATTCTCAAAGAATCCATCCGTAAGTACAACCAGACGCTCCTGCTTATCACCCACGATCCCGCCATTGCCGCGCAGGCTGACCGGATCTTCCGCATGACAGACGGCCGCCTGACCGAGGAGGGACTGCCAAAATGAAGCACCTGGTATCGCTCTCCCTCAAATACCTCCGGAGGCAGAAGCTCCGGACGCTGCTGACATTCCTGTGCATCGTGCTGTCGGTATTCCTGCTCAATGCGATCACGGCATTTGTTTCCAGCTTTCAGGTGACCATGCAGAAGCAGGAAATCCTGCTTGACGGCTCTTGGGAAGCCGATGTGACGGAGCTGCTGAACCGCTCCCCGAAGGACAATGCATACGATATTGTCACACATCACGCTGTTGTGGACGACTGGTTTTATGAATCCTCGCGTTTTGCATCCGGCAGCTACCGCAGCGAGAGTCCGGAAGCATCACAGCCGATCGGCTATATTGATCTGACGCTTGACAATCATGCCGAAAAGCGGCTGTTCCTTGCGAATTTCCGCACCTATGAGGGTACGCCGGAGGTCGGGCTCGGCAAGCTGTTACATCCGGAGGAATTAAAGGTCACCAGCCAGATCTCCGAGCCGCTTGCTCCCGGTCATGCATTGGTGCCGACATGGTTTCAGGATTACGGGTACCAGACCGGTGACACGGTACACATCAGAATGCAGTATCAGAACGCCGTGCTTTCCAAAGATGCACCGGAACGTCAGGCCGTGCGGGAGCTGATCGATCAGCTTGAATCGCAGACGGAATACCGCTATCTCATCGAAGGGGAGGAAATGCCGGATGAGGATGAAAGCAAACGAATCAAATCCAACCCGCTTATGAGCTATCTGGTCAGTCTGTATGACGTCGATGCAATCGGCTTCACAGAAACGGCAGTCGGTGAACCCGTGGAATTGACACTGACGATCGACGGATTTATCGGAGATGTCACGATGAAGGAACGCTTCATGAGCTCCATGGGAAGCTGGGTCGTGATGCCGGACATGACCATTCTGACCGCACGGGAAACGCTGCCTGATCTGCATGGGATGGATCTGAGCAGTGAGGGGAATGACGCTGACAGTGAACGAATGCTCGTCCGTGTCAAGGGCGGCATGAAAATCGAGGAAATGCTTGAACCGCTGTACCTGGATCTCGGCCTTGATCCTGCCGAAATGGAAGAGACACTCAACACAGACATCAACAGGCAGATGTACAACGGCAGTCTCCTGATGTGGGAGGTGCGCGGGGCGCATTCCGTCGCAGCGCTTTTGCAGATTCTTGCCGTTTTTTGTATTCTGGCGATTTTGCTCTGGTTTGTCGCACGTTTTGTCATTGACAATGCGTTTGAGATCTCCGTGCAGGAGCGCAGCAGGCAGTTTGCGATCCTGCGCATCATGGGTGCTTCACAGATGCAGCTCAAGATCCTGATTTTTACAGAGGCGATCATCTACTGCCTGACGGCCATTCCGCTTGGTGCAGGGCTGGCCTATCTGTTCTGCTATGCTGTCATGCACCGTTTTCATGACCTTGGGTTTGAAATGATGACCTTCTATGTCAACCCGAAGGTATTTGCATTCGGCATCCTGTGCAGCATTCTGGCCATTGGCATTTCGGCGTATACTTCCGCGATCTGGGCTGCAAGGAAGCTCTCTCCCCTTGAAGCGCTGCAATTCGGAAAGCCCCGCAAAAAGGCAGCGAAGGTACGACACAGGGCGCACAGGCTCACACGCAGCAATCACAGCTTCATTCTGCGCTACACACTGAAAAATATGATGCGTACCAAATCCCGGTTCTGGGTGGCTTCGATCGCCATGATGCTGGGTGTGATGCTGTTTACGCTTTCAACGCTGATCAGCGGGGTTCTGCAAAAAACCGTTTCTGCCGAATTTGAAAGCTACCCGACAGATTACTACATCTCGACACAGTCCCTCGACACCGACCTGATCCTGCGTGCAGAACGGGAGCTGAATGACCCTTCGATCAGCCATGTCGATCTGGATACAGGCTGCGATTTCGTTGCAAACACCGGGAGCATTCATTTTTTATATGAGCTGGTACCGGGATACCGCGAATATATGAGTGAGGACAACTTCTACGGGTACTTCTGCTATTCCATCCTCATGACAAACAAGATGTATGACGAAACGCTGCGCGATGTGACAGGCATCTCCTACGAAGCGTGGAAAAGCACCGGGAAAGCCCTTCTCTTCTACCCGCAGGAGGGACTGCCCGAACAGCAGACAGAGGATGAATACGGCAAGCCTGTCAAAATCTTCGAGCCGAAGTATGAGAGCATGAGCAGTCTGGGACTGGACAATGCCAAGATCATTTCTGTACAGGGTGAGGAGGTCGGACTCCTCGGGCGTGTGACCGGAGCGCTGCACACGAACGGTTATACGGGTCCAACGCTTCTTGTTCCAGTGGAAAGCGCAGATACGATGCTGCCGCGGGGAACGATGGGAACCCTGCAAATCAGCGTGACGATCAACGGCGCGGAAAACCGGGATGCCGCAGATGCGGTGGTTCACAGATTCCATGATTCGCTCACGGAATTCAGCTATTTTACCGACCAGTATCTTTCCGGCACAGGTATGACCGAATTTTATAAATCCATCATGCGCATCATCCGGATCGTGCTGCTTGTCATCTGGGCAGTAGGCGTCTTCTCAATGGTGAATACCGTCAACACCAGCGTTCTCAACCGGCAGAATGAGCTTGTGATGATGCGGGCTGTCGGTATGACACGCAGACAGCTTTCCGGGACGGTACTGCTCGAAAGCGCACTGTTCTGCGGAATTTCCACGGTATGCGGCCTGATCGTCAGCATCATATGTTATTTCTGCGGCGTCGCATTCATGCTCAGACCAGAGAACGGGGATGTGGATGCTTACCTGCGGGATGCGCTTGTGCAGCCGGGGCTGATCGTACTGGTTATCGCCGCCGTACTGCTGATCAATCTGGTGATTTCTGTTTTCGCCGCAATACCGGGAATCCGGATTTTACAGACAAAGCTGAAGCAGACATAACAAAACGACTCCCCGCAGCATTTCAAATTTGCGGGGAGTCGTTTTTCTATCATCAGCCAACCAGACCGGAGCGTTCAATGCCTTCCGTGAAGTACTTCTGCAGGCAGACGTACATGATAAGCAGCGGTGTGACGGCCAGCAGGCAGCCTGCTTCCATCCAGAGAATCTGCTCACGGGGCGAGACCTCTACGGTCGCGGAATTGAACAGTACAAGTGAGAGCCGTGTGCCGAGGTTTTTCAGCATCAGCGCCATCGTATTGTTCTGGGTGAAGAAGGTGGACGATACATAGAAATCATTCCAGTACCAGACCACGGAGAACAGGAATACTGTCAGGAACGAGGAGGATGCATTCGGCACCATGACCTGCACGAATGTCCGGAACGGGCCGCATCCGTCAAGATATGCCGCATCCTCAAGCTCCTTGGGCAGACCCTTGAAGAACTGCCGGAAAATGAAGATCATCAGACCTGCGCGGATGCCGTTGGCACCGAGTGCGGGCAGATACATCGTCAGGGGCGTGTCGATCAGATTGAACTTCGCGCCGAGTGCCGGGCTGATCTTTTCCATCAGCGGCTGGATACCCAGGCAGTAACGGAATTCCATGTACTGCGGGATCGCAATGATCTGGCTCGGCACCAGGATCATCATGATGACAATGCCGAACAGCAGATTCTTGCCCTTGAACTTAAAGCGTGCAAATCCGTAGCCTGTGATCGCACAGGTCACGACCTGCACCAGAGAACAGCCGATATTCAGCAGAAGCGTATTCCCGAGCGTCTTCCAGAATTCCATCGCCTGCATCGTCTGTCTGAGGATCTTGAGCGTCAGATGACGCGGGATCCACATGACCGTCGGATCACTCATGTCCTCCTGCGCACGGAAGGCACAGGATACCATGTAGATCAGCGGATAGAGAATGATGAAGCACAGACCGAAGAGAATGAAGAATCTTGCCACCGGCCAGACCTTTTCCATGGCCTCCTTGCGGCGAAGATACCGGATCTCCTCCTGATTCATGTTGCGTTCGTGGATCTTCCGGATCTCTTTTTTGGAGAGACCGCCGCCGACAACCACGCCGTTTGCTGCGACGACTTCTTTTTCCTTT
Source organism: uncultured Ruminococcus sp. (assembly GCA_902783005.1). Lineage (GTDB taxonomy): Bacteria > Bacillota > Clostridia > Oscillospirales > Ruminococcaceae > UBA3855. Next base: position 26,399 of record CACZPI010000081.1, read on the forward strand.
GCCATTGCGATCCCTCCTTTAGTCTACTTCGTAATAGATGAAGCGGTTCATAATGAGCGTAATGATGCCGACCGCTGCCAGCACGATCGCAAAATAGATCCATGCCATTGCGGCTGCCTCGCCGTATTTCCAGTCCTTCTGCATGTCCAGCACGCGCCCCATAACAAGGTTATCCGGCGCAGTGAAGGAATCAATGACTGTAAAGATCAGGCAGGCCAGGATCATCGGGCTGACATAGGGCAGCGTGATCTTCCAGAAATATTCCCATGCGGTCGCGCCTTCCATCTGCGCTGCTTCCTTGGCAGAAAACGGAATATTCTGCAGTGCTGCCAGGAAAATCAGGATCTGGATGCCGGCGCTCCAGACAATTCCGAAAATATTGTTGGAGACCGTCTCGACCATCGTCTGCATCTTGTCGGAAAGCCCGTAGATGCCGATGAACTGGAACAGATCGCCCATCAGATCCGTGGAGAACATGGTCGAGAACTGTCCTGCGCTCGATGCGCCGGATTTGGAAATATCGCCGTTGATAATGCTGTAAACCGGGCCCGTTGCAATGATGACCGGCAGGAAGAATACCGCTCTTGCAAAGGCGCGTCCCTTGAACTTCTGGTTCAGAATGACGGCAATGAACAGCGAGAAAATCAGGATCAGCGGTGTTTTCCACAGCGTTTCAAGCAGTACGCTTGCCAGGTACTTCGTGTAATTCTGGTCGGCAGTGAATACATACACATAGTTGTCCAGTCCGACCCACGTTCCCTGCATGCCGCCGGTTTCCGGCTTGACCTGCATGAACGAATACATGAGCGAATTGAGCAGCGGATACAGGAACCAGACCGCCGTACCGATCAGCCACAGAGCAATGAAGCCGTAGCCGTACAGACCCTTTCGCCTTTCATAGGGCATCTTGATCGCCCTTTTTTCTTTTTGTGCCATCCGGCTCACTCCCCTTTCTTGGCTTCCTCAAGCGACCAGGTTTTGCCGCCGGAGGTAATGGTTTTATTGGCATAGTCGATCTCAATGGTCGTGCCGTCTGCAAAGGTCGTCTCGGAAATGTCATCCTTGCGGACATAATCCGTGATGACCTGATCGCTCACGCCGGACAGGATCTCTTTGGCGAGCTTGTATTCCGCTGCCGCCGTATCCGTCCAGAAGGCGTAATGCGAATAGTAATAAACGTCAAAATCAGTGTCCTTGAGATCACTTGCCTCGGCGTAGATCATATCATACGCCGGATTGCAGCCCGTTGCGATGCAGGTCAGGAATGCCGCATCGCTGTCGGCACTGGCATTGATCGCAGTACCGGAGTACGGAATCACACCGTGCATGACAAGCTGATAGAACGGAATATCCTCGTCAAATACATCAAATCCGCTCGACTGCAGCGGTACATCACTGATGCGTTCGGCATAGGGAAATGCATACGCCGCGCAGGTATCTGCCAGCAGCGAGAGTCCTGCATCCCGGATGGTCTGGTAGCTCTGCTGCATGGCTTCCTTGGTATCGTCGCGGCTCATATCCTGCTTGCCGTAGTCGCCCCAGATCGTCGAGGTCAGGCTGCCGAGCGATGCGCCCTTGAGGCCGTACTTTGCGTAATTCGATGCCAGATTGCCATAGACCTCGGCAAAGGTGCCGGGAGACAGGAGAGACAGCGTCTTCTTCGATGTATCCTGCACACCGTAGGAGAGATTGTAGGACATCTGGCGCGAATAGGAATTGGAAATGCGGATGGTCGTATCAAGGAACGTATAATAGCCGTTGCCCGATTTGAAGGTCACATTGTTGACGGACGGGTACAGATCAAAGCCCTTTTCATCCAGGTAGGAGGTCAGCTTGCCAAAATCGCTGCTGCCGCCAAGGGTACCGGAGGGCTTCGCCTTGTTGTCCACCTTGCCGGAAATGCCTTCATTCGTCCACTGGTTGTAAACCACGACCATATCATCCACGCCCTGTGCCTCCAGTCCGGAGATGATCTCCTTCGCCTCGGAGAAGCTGGTCATGGATGTCTTCATCGTGATCGGAATGCCCAGAACGGAGCGCGACTTCATACAGCCGCCGTACAGATCCACATACATTTCTGTATTGTCTGCCTCAGCCTTGGCGGTCACACCGCCCTCCTCTGTCAGAAAGCTGCGGTAGGTCTCGGCCACATCCATGTAGCTTGCATCCTTGTTTGCCGTCGGATAATACCGCAGGCTCACCTCGGGCTGCTTGATCTCACCGTTCTCAAAGACGGTCAGATTGCCATAGTCACCTGTCATATAGAATGTATCGGAGCCGCGAAGCTGGAAGCTGAACGAACAGGTATTGAACGAGCTGAGTGACTGCCCTGCCACGGAGGCATTGAGCGTCAGATTGCCGTCGCCCTGATCTGCAATGACGGTCATGGCATTGCCGTCCTTGACAATTCCGTAGACAGGCATATAGATCTTTTCGGTGACAGCCGGCTTGGTAGTCGGGACAGTTGTCATGTCGCGCCCGTAGACCTTGGCGGTATAGGCCTTGGAGGTCTCCTTGCCGTTGTTGAACCGGATCAGCGCACCGCAGCCGTCGGGGATCACGAAGTAGCCTTCCTCATCCGGACCGCCGGCGCCGAAGCTGCCCAGGATATTGAGCTGCGTCGTAACGATTCCCTGCTCGGTCTTGGTCTCCTTGATCTCGGAGGTCTTGACCGAAGCGCTGAGGTAGTCGTCCTCGAGCTTATAGGTGATCGGAACGGTAATGCCGCCCTTTTCAAACTTGTAGGTAATGGTAACACCGCCGTCGATCAGCTTGCAGCTTGTCTCACCGTCGCTGCGGGAACGCAGGATGGTCGTGCCGCGGGTCGCGCTGTCGCCGTAGGTCACAACGGCCGAAGACTGGAGCTGGTTGACCAGCAGCTTGGTCGCACGGGTATCGCGGTTGGCACCGATGGGAGAAGACCACCAGATGTAATCATTTTCCTTGTTCTGGAAACCGAGCAGGGTGGTCTCTTCATCCAGATACAGCCGGAATTTGTCATTCTCCGCGATCTGGCGGACGCAGTAGAATACCTCGTCCCTGTCAGCACCAAGCAGGGCATAATCCAGCCCGTCCTCGCTGCGGTAGAGCGCATCCTTCTGACTCTCATAGACATTCTGCATCGTTGCCGTCACTTCGGAATAATCCGCATTCCAGCGCTCAAGCGTCTGCTGATCCTGCGTCAGGAACAGATACGGACTGTCAAGCGTGGAAACGCGGTAACGGATGCGGATGAGCTTGTTCTTATCCTTGTTCGTGAATACCAGGTAATGCCCTGCCTCACTGAAAAAGACCGTTTCCTCCTTGGAATGCTCGATCTCCTCAAGCTCGGCAACCAGCTTGTTCTTCTCCGTGTCGATCATGGCAAGCTCCACATGCTTCAGGTGCTTTTCCAGATCCTTGACAGCATCCTTGCGCTCATCCTCTTCCCTGTACTGCTTTTCGCAGGCGGCTTCGATGGCATCCTTGTAGTCATCCGGGCGGATGTATACGGCATACCCGTCCATCTCCCCGATCTGTTTCAGATAGGTCTCGACCTCTTCCACGGTGGAATCAAATTCCTCTTCCTCCTCCTCCACGGAAATGGTCTCTACGGAATCAGCCGTTTCATCGGCAGATTCCTCTGCTGCGGCTTCCTCAACTGCCGCTTCTTCCTCCTCGGCAAAGACAGCCATGGCACCTGCCGGAACCATGAGCGCTGCTGCGAGCAGGCACGCCAGAATGCGTTTCATCATCTTCATCTGCATGGGATCACCGCCTTATACCTTGACTCTGTATGCAATCTCTGTGTAGATCGAATAGATGAACACATACACCTGCTGGAAGAGGGACAGCAGGAGAACCAGCAGAAACAGCATAATGAGCATGGCTGCAATGGTCAGGATAATTGCAAAGATGGTTTTGAGTACGGAATACTGATGCACCGACTTGATCGCGGAAAAGACCAGGGCGGCGCTCCAGAGCAGTCCGATGATCCGGACGGCAGAAATAAACACCATTTCATCCCGGATCAGGAAATGCGAGAGAAATACATCAATGTACATGCTCACCACATAGGGGATGAGCGCGTAAGCACTGTAAATGTAGATATTCTTCATCGTTCCCTCGCCGTCAAGCAGCGTACAGATCGCCCAGTTGCCGACGACCCATGTCAGGAAGAGCACGATCGTCTGGACGATATAGGGAATGACATTGAACATTTTATCCGGCTCTGCATAGAACTGGAAGCCGTACAGACGGTTGTAGAAGATCGAGGCCACGAACCAGAGCAGAATCACACCGGTTGCGATCGGAATGGAGCCTGCCTTCTTCCAGCGCATGTCCTCGAAGCCTTCAAAGGGATGCGTGACGGCGTGCTTGACCCACTCACGGTTGGTTAAGTCCATCATAGCGGCTCATTCCTCCTCTCTGACGGGGCCTGCATGGGTCACGTCGTATTTGCTCTTGTCCTTCGGGTGCTTCTTGCGGTAGATCGACCAGGCAATGGCTGCTATGGCAATCAGGATCAGAACGATCGTGACGCCGGTCATATGCTCAGTCAGCCATTCCTGCCGGTAGCCCTCAAAGGCGCGGTTGTACCGGTAGGGTGAATCTGCGAGCTTGGCATATTTCATCGAGCCCGCATAATCGCCCTGCACCAGATAGGCAGCCGAAATGCCCAGGAATGCACGGCGGTAATTGCCGTCATACTGGAGCACCTGGAACCACGGCTCGAGCGCTTCCTCGTAATAGCCGCCGTTATACAGCACGGTCGCCTCATGCACGATGCTGCCGAAATCGGTCTCATCGAAAACAGTCACCGTATTCTTGCGGGTATCGAGCACCAGGATCTCATTGCCGTAGGATTCGATCGCAGAGACCTCGGTAAATCCGCCGATCTGATCGGAGGAGCTTCCGAAGATGAAGAGCAGGTTGCCCTCCTCGTCATACTGGAATACTCTGCCGGAGGTCAGGTCAAGGCAATTGATATTGCCGTCATCGGAGATCTCGATGTCACAGATCATGGACTGGTAATTCTTATTGGTATTGGAATCATAGACCGACTGGATATCGCCCCAGGATACATCCAGACTCGAAAACAGATTCGTTCCGGCCGGATTGAGCTTCTTGATCGTGTCCTTTTTCTGGGAGGTGGACTGGGTGCAGGTGTAGATAAAGCCCTCATCATCCAGATCAAAGCTCGTGATGCCGGACGGTACTGTTCTTGCCTGACGGGAGCGCATTTCCTCGGTGGAGATCAGCTTCCAGAAATAGTTGGCAATGACCTGCGAGGTCGCTTCAACAGTATTGGCACCGTAGTAGCCGACGAATTCGCCTTCGCTGTTGAACATTGCGGCACCGGTGGTGATATTGCCCAGAACAATGTAGACATTGCCAGCCTTATCTGCCAGCACACGCTGCGGCAGGAAGGTCAGCTCCTGCGAGAATAGCTCGGAGGTGGGCTTGGTAATTTCCATCTGGACATTGCAGTCATAGTCGCAGACCAGCACACGGGAATTATTATAGTCGGCAATATAGACCAGATCGGTTTCCGGGGAAACATAAATGCCCTCTGGCCCCTTGAGCGTCGTTGTGGAGCCGTCCTCCATGGTGAAGGTATCCATCACCATCACGACCTCGGTCAGATCGGAATTGGTCACAACAATGCGGTTGTTCTTGGTATCCACAATGAAGAACTGGTCGTAGGCATCGCGGAAGATGTCAGACGGTTCGGAAAAATTCCCGACCCCCAGATCATCGCCGCTGACCGTTCTGGTCGCAAGATACCCCGCCTGTGAGGGGATCGCTTCCTCCCAGCGGTCATAATTGTAGACATCATAATGCTCATCGGCAAATGCCGTCATGCTCAGCAGGGATCCTGCGGAGAGCGCCGCAGCGATCAGGAGAGAAACGAGCTTGCTTCGGAATTTGTTCATTGCTCCCCCTCCTTAATCCTTGATGCCGGAGTGCGCCATTGTTTCAATGACGTTCTTCTGGGCAAGCATGAAAATTACGATCGGCGGAACCAGCATGAATACTGTTCCTGCCATGGCCACACCGGTTCTGGCAAGTCCGGCGCTTGCGGCCTGATTGACAACGGTCGGCAGCGTTTTGAGCGCTTCCTTATAGACCAGCGTACCGCCCTGGATATTCCATGCTGCCTGGAAGGCGAAAATAATCATGGTCATGAGGGCAGGCTTCTGGTTCGGCATTACGATCTTCCAGCAGATCGTGAACATATTCGCGCCGTCTACCTTGGCTGCTTCGATCATCGCATCCGGTACGGTGGACATGGACTGCCGCATCAGGAACAGACACATCGGAGATGCCACAGACGGCAGGATCAGCGCCCAGTAGGTATTGATCATGTGCAGACGCGCCATGACGATGTACTGCATGATGTAGATGACGTTCGACTGGTACAGCAGCGAGGTGACGATCAGCTTGTTGAGAAAATTACCGCCCGGGATCCTGCATTTTGCCAGGACGAATGCTGCCATGGAGGCAAATACGCACTGTGCCACCGTCACGCAGACGGTCACAAAGACGGAATTGAACAGATACCGCGAGAAGGGTACCCACATATCGGAGAGTGTCTCGAACATATCGCGGTAATTGTCAAGCGTCGGGTCAATAACGTAGAATTTCGGCGGGAATACGAACAGCTCATGGACGGGCTTGATCGACATGACGACTGCCAGGTAGATCGGCAGCGCCATGAAAATGCCGAGGATCAGCAGAAAGGCAAAGATGCCGATGGTGCCTGCCAGCCGGTTGCCGACTGCCTTGTTGGAGCCTTTTACGGTTTCGATTGTTTTTGCCATGTAAAAGCCTCCTTAATCCATGAAGTTGCTCAGCAGCTTGCTGATGACCTTGTTGCAGATAAGCATTGCAATGAACAGGATCATACAGATCGCCGAAGCGTAGCCCATCTCATAACGCACCCAGCCGTAGTCGTAGGCATGGGTCATGATGGTATGTGCCTTATAGTCGGTACTCGGGAAGCCGACGAGAGACTGTGCAACAGTACCCGCCGTGAAGGAACCGACGATCTGCATGACCGCCGCAAACATGAGCTGCGGTCCCATCGAAGGGATGGTAATGTAGATCAGTTCCTGCCAGCGGTTCTTGATGCCCTCAATGGCACCGGCCTCATACTGGCTGCGGTCGATGTTCTGGAATCCGGCACGAAGCGCCAGGAATCCGGCGCCCAGCGAGATCCAGAGCTGCACCACGATGACAGAGCCCAGCACATACTGGCTGTCGGTGAGCCACTGTACCGGCGAGGTGATCAGTCCGAGACTCAGCAGCTTGGAATTGAGGAAGCCGTAGGAGTCGCCGGAAAAGATGAGCTGCCATACATTATAGACATTGGCCATGGACGGTGCATAGAAGATCAGCGTGAAGATCGTCTTGAGCTTCGGATGCAGCTCGTTGATGAGCCATGCCAGCAGAAAGCAGAGAATATAACTCAGCGGTCCGGTGAAGATCGCAAAGATCAGCGTGACACGGATCGACTGGATGAAAATGCTGTCATTGAGAAACAGTGTCGTGTAATTGGACAGGCCGACGAATTTCGGGAGCTGTACCATATTGAAGTCCGTAAAGCCCATAGGCAGGGACATCACGACCGGAATGATCGTAAATACGAAGAATATCAGCATAAACGGTGCCATCATCAGATAGCATTCCTTGTTCTGTTTCACCTGCAGCCACAGCATCCGGCGCTCCTCTGCTTTGGAGCGCTTGCCGATTTCAGCATTATCCAAATGAAACCCCTCCTTGTTGAAAATAAATCGTCAGTAGCAGAATCGGAAGATCTTACTCTGTAGGAAGTCCGAGATTCTCTCTCTTTCTGGTGATCTCGGTGTTGATGTCGCGATTGTACCAGAGAAGTGTATCACGCGGATTCTCATAATTGTTGACCGTCTCACGGAATGCGTTCATGATGTTTCGGGTCACCGCGTAGGAAGCCGGGATGATCGGGATCTCCTCAAGCTCCTCCTGGGCATTCAGGAGCGTTTTCTGCTCGTCCTTCGACCAGGAAAGCTGCGTCATGGCCTCGCGGTTGGCAGTCGCATAGCGTCCGAGCTGTCCGAGCAAGCCTTCGATCTGGGTGCCGTATTCCACCTGTACCTCGGTAGAGGTGAACCATTTCAGGAATTCCCATGCACCGTCGATATTCTTGCACTTATTGAAGATGACAGCGCCGGAGGAGGTGGAATTGACCGCATGGGAAACGGTGCCGTCCTCGCGGACAGTGCCGGGGATCTGGGTGAAGTCCCACAGTCCCTTGATCTCCGGGGAAGCCACGGTCAGCTGATTGAAGAAGCCGTAGTCGGAAACCACGATCGGATATTCACCGGTGCGGAACCGCGAGAAGCCGTCATACGTCTGCTCAAAGCCGTACTTGGTATACAGATCCGTCCACTGCTCAAAGGCCTTGACGGCGATGATGTCGTCAAACGTCGTCTCGGTCTGGTTGTCGTTGTAATAATTCAGCCCGTTCTGGAGCATGAGTGCTGCAAAGGTATGGCCGGATTCAGTCGCGGCGGAGATCGTCGCATTGACGCCGGATACGACCGGCAGCACCAGGCCGACATACATGTAATTGCGCTGGAGCGCAGGAAGCATGTCAATGATGTCATCCCATGTCTCCGGCGGTGCGGTGAAGCCCATTTCCGAAAGAATATCCTTGCGGTAGAACATCATCGCCCAGCTCTGTGTCAGCGGCAGGCCATAGGAGCCGTTGTCATACTGGTAGGGCACGGTTGCATTCTTCTGGAACCGCTGGGTCACTTCCTCATAATCGTCGAACTGCTTCAGATCGACCAGGAGGCCTCTGGCTGCCAGATTGACCGGGAATTCGCCGCCCAGGAAAAGTGCCACATCCGGCCCCTTGCCTGCAAGCGTTGCTTCAACGACACCGCCGACAACGAGATTGACGGCGATCGGGGTATTGTACTGCTCGGTGAATTCGGATTCCACGAGAGACTTGACGACCATTGCCTGGTCACGTCCGAGGGAAACCCAGACATTGATCGCATCGTCACCGGCATCATCCGAAAGATTGGTGTAATCCTCAAAGAAGGAGCTGGTGAAGCGCTTCCAGCCGAAGCCTGCCTGCTTGAAGAAATTCTCCTTGACCGTGCCAAACTGCTGATCGGCAGAAGCAAGCTCCAGATAATCGACCTCAAGGGGCTGGCCTCTGTATTCAACCATCCAGGAGGACAGCGCCGTGATATTGCTCTTGATCTGATCGAGATAATCCGGAATGCGCAGCGGACGCTCAATGCAGGAATCCAGCACGATGTACATACGTTCCAGTGCTGCTGCCTCAGAGCCTTCGGAGCCGGCAAGCGTCTCGATGTTCTTCTGGATCTGTTTGAGATCCGCAGACAGACGCTCGAAATTCTCCAGCAGATCCGGGATCTTCTCATGGACGTAATAATCGGTGTACTGGTCGGGGGAAGGTCCTGTGATCATCAGGATCTTTCTGTAGTAGGTATTGATGTCCAGCACCGCGGCATCGAGCACGCGCATGGATTCACCGATCTCGCCGGGGATGACCTCCATGGTGATCGTGTGATCCTGTCCGCCGGTCAGGTAGAGATACAGATCCCCGCCGTCAGCGGTTTTCGGGGAAACCGTCTGCCACTCGGTATCATAGTAGAACTTGACCTGTCCGAGCTCCTCACAGGGTACCTCACCGTCAATATAAATGCGGCGGCTCGAATAGAAACCGCGCATCTCATTCTGGCGGGATTTGATGCCGAGTCTGTACCAGCCGTCTGCGGGCAGCTCCGAGGCCGGAACCGTCCAGGTAATGGTCTGGAGTGCCTGGTTCCAGTTGCCGGAGCCAATGGTATTGTAAACCGTCTTGGCCGGATTGGAGGGCGACACCAGATAGCTGGAATTCTCCTGCGTCGGGTAGAGCGTGGAATCGCTCTTGTAGGAGGCATTCTCACCCTCAATGCGGATAAGTGCCGAAGGCGTGCTCTCCGGGGTCACAGAAGCGCCGGTGCTGCTCTGGTATTCCGCATAGCTCCTGAGCGGTGCGGGATTGCAGAGCTTGAAATATTCCAGTGCAAAATAGCCCTTATTGATCTCAAAGGTGATCTCGTGCCGTCCCTTCTCAAAGTAGAACAGCAGCGGATCATTGAACAGGCCGTCCACATCCTTCAGGGGCGTTTCCAGCCACATGCCCGTCTGCTTCTGCGAGGGGCGCACCTGATTGCCCTTGGAATCGAGCGTGATCTCGCCGTTGTTGACATAGACCTTGTTGAGCGTTGCGCGTGATGCTGTGTCATACGGGGTCTTGCCGTCGATCAGGATCGAAAACTCGATATTTGCCATATTCGAGGGGATCGGCAGATAGGAGAAATCAAAGGTATAGCCGCCGGTTTCCGGGATCGTGACCTCATATGTCACGCTGCCGTCTGCCGCATCCCAGATCAGGATGTTGTCCTTGATCTCCTGGTCGTACTCGCTGCCAAAGCTGCCGACCGATACACCGCCGCCGGCATCCTCCAGGGACTTGTAGGCAGTACCCTCGACCAGAACCTCCGCAGAAGGCCTTGGCTCCCCGGCATAGCGGTCATAATAGTCGCTGTAGGTCTCCTGCTCCACATAAAACGCTTCTGTTTCCTCCGCTGCGATCAGCAGATGCTCGTCCGTTTCCGCATCCGCAGAAACAGGCATCGCCGCAAGCGGCTGTGTGAGCAGAAATGCAGCCAGCAGAATACCCAGCATCCGCCGCTTCTTTCTATGAATCATCATCTTCAGGATCATCTCCGCCTTTCTCACTGTCCCCCTGTCGAAGACAGTTCACTACATATGCACAAAAGCCTGTACACATGAGAATACATTATTATTATAACAGCAAACTACCCCATCTGTCAAGCATTTTTCAAATAAAATGTACAAAAACCTTTGCCCCTTCTCATGCACTATGCACATTTTTGTGCAAATGATGAGAATGTCCGTATAAGTCATATGTTTTAACAAAATCGAATTCCGGTCAATTCATGCGATTTTCCGCTATTCCGGGAAATACGCTCTGTTGCAAATCCTGCATTGCATTCCTGACATCTGGATTTTGATTACAATTTGATTCTTTTTTCAAAAAACACTTGATTTTTTCTGAAAATATGTTAGAATAAATAATAACAGGAGGCACATGCCCCTGAAATCTTCATAGGAGGTGCTTTGTATGGCATACCAGATCACAGACGCATGCATCAGCTGCGGCGCTTGCGCAGAAGAGTGCCCGGTTAGTGCAATCTCTCAGGGTGACGACAAGTATGTAATCGACGCAGACGCATGTCTCGACTGCGGCGCTTGCGCAGGTGTCTGTCCCGTAGAGGCTCCGCAGGCAGGCTAAGTCCCGCACGGAATCTTTGCACACAACTAACACCAAACAGGAAAACCCCTGCTTTCGACAGGGGCTTTCTGTTTTTTCAGATTTTTCAGATGTATTTCAGGATTGTGTCCAGATGACGTACTCCTCGCCTGTTTTGCCGGAATCCGGAAGATTCAGCAGGTACTTCTGCATCGCGATGATGTCACCGACGCCCGGCATTCCGTTGCCGTCACAGTCGGATAATTCGTCAAACGCCGAAGGCTCCTGCAGAATGATATGCTTGAGCAGCGCCAGATCAAAGATGTCGATGATATCGTTTCTGTCCAGATCGCCGTAGTAATAATGGAATTCCTGCAACGGCGGATCCGTGACCTCCTCAGTCGCGGTATAATAATATTCGGGCTGCGTGACTGCCTTGAAATTCACACGGAAATAATCCATGGAACCTGTCATACCCTCACCGACCGTATAGACAGCACCTTCGCGGACAGCATCCACCGGATCATGGGAGAATGCGCCGGTAAATTCCTTCGGGCCGCTGCCGTTGTCCACGATCAGCTTTGCCGTATCCTCGGAGAAGATCACGCGGATCGTTGCCCAGCATCCGGAAACGATGCAATCAGGTGCCTTGAGCTGCTCCGTGGTGTCGCCTTCCTTGTAGGTCAGCACCAGATCCCGGTCTTCTGCGGCAAGCTCCAGAAAATGCTCCCCGGTACCAAAACGGAAGATGGAACCGTCTCCCCGCAGCAGTACCGCTGTCTGGTATTCACCGTCATGCAGTGCCGCATAGGAGCTGTCTGCGATCATGTACTGATCCTTTCCAAAGGTCAGGACACCCAGGCCGCTTGTGCGCTCCGGCGCCCATTCCGGGTCACCGACAGAAACGCCATAGGTCGAAGTATAGGTATCCGCAGCGATCTTTGCGCTGTCCTCAGAAAATTCCAGTCCTGCAAGCTGTCCGTCCGTATACGGGCGGTTTGCCACATAGCTGTCCGGACATGTCCAGCCGAATACCGTTCCGGCCGTTACCGCACGGTTCTCGCTGTCCTGATAGAAGTCACCGTCCGTAATCCCCTGTCCGGAAGCGCTGCCGCCGCTCAGGCAATAGGAAACGCCCTTGACAGTTGCATTGCCGCTGACTCTGAAATTATTGAAGACCAGTCCGGATTCGAGTACCCGGGCATTTTCGGAGATCACTGCATTGCCCATGACACCTGCGCAGTCGCCAATGATCGCATTGTCCTTCACCTGCGCACGCTCTGCCACGACTGCATGGCCGGTGACAACGGCATTGCCGGAAACCGCCGCGCTTCCGGTAACAATCGCATGATCGTCGATCCTCGCATTGCCGGAGACGGTCGCATAGCCAAGTACCCGGGCATTCGGGCCGACATAGACGGACGCATCCACCTTGGCGGTCGATGCCACAAATCCGCCGCCGTTCTCATGACGGGAGCCTCTTGCGGCTGCCGTATTGTCCTGCTCCTGCTTCATCTGTGCGCCCTCAATCGTAACGGCATACGGATAGCGGGGCTTGCCCAGGAAGGGATAGTGATTCTCGTCAAATTCGCCCGTGGAATACGCCCATGCAACGCCGACCTCCTGCCAAGCGCTGCTGTCCGGGGTGGCTGTAACGGTCAGATAGGCCGCTGCATCCGTGGAAGCATCGAATGTCATGGATGCGCTGCCGCCGGCTGCAAACAGATCGGAATACCGGGTGGTACCGTCACGCTGCTCCACAGCGATGCAGGCTCTCCAGTCGGCACCGGCTGCATTGGTCAGGCCTTCGAGGGAAACGGTGACTGTATTTCCTGTCGGCACAAGCGGGATGATATTCACACCGAACTGCTGCGGCGCACGTTCGGTCGGAACGGTATAATAATTCTGCCGGGTCGTGGACTGATCCAGGATCGTGTAGATCTCGCCCCAGTTCCATTCCCCTGCTGCAAGGAGCTGATCCTGACGGGCGCGGTATGCTGCCTGCTGCTTGAAATCCAGTGTCGCCAGCCGCTTGGCATAATGGCCGAGGGTATCCTTGATGTCGGCGCCGCCGATGCGCTCGATCTCCTTGTAGGGATATTCGTTCGACTGACCCTGCTGCATCAGATCCCGGATGAAGGAGGATCCGTATTTGCCCAGGTTATCCGGGTTTTCTGTCAGGTATTCCAGGAATGCCCAAGATGCATAGTTATCGCGTCCGAGGATCGGGGTAAAGCACAGATTCTTCATGTAGGTCTCGAAGTAATCCGTGATGCCTGTAATGCCTGCCCACTGCTGGTAGTAATCCGAATACAAAAACTGCTCGCGGTACCAGTTGGCAATGGCCTCCCACCAGGCCTGCACATAGGCATTGTCATTCCAGCCGTACTGGTGCGCAGTCACCACATGACCGAATTCATGCGGCAGCACCCAGGAGGGATTGGGATCGTTCTGCATGGCGTCCACGCAGCAGAACATGAAGGCATAGCCCTCTCTGTCGTAGCCCATGTATGCCCAGTCCGTCGGAACGGCATTACCGCCCTCATCCAGCAGACCGGTATTGTGAATGTAGAAATTGACCTTGTACTCGTTGCCGTCGCGGAAGAATTCGTTGACGGACTGGGTCGGCGGATTCATCGCCAGATCATTCATGTACACGTTCCAGCAGGCCTCAAGATTCTTGGCATTTTCCTGCAGGAAGGATTCCGTGACCCTGGAGCTGTCCCCGGAATTGCCCCAGTAAAATTTGAAATGCTCGGATTCCCAGGTGTTGACGCCGTCCATCCGGATGTGGACATTCCGCGTCTTCAGCTCTCCGGCCTGTGCATCCACAGCATCCACCGGTACGGCGCTGACCGCAGATGCCGGCAGGGCGGAGGCACAACCCATGCAGAGCACAGCCGCACAAACCGCCGCTGTGATGCGCTTCCAGTTTCTTTTCTTCATTTTCTTCATATTCCCCTTTTACTTGTATTCCCGTCATATCTCTGTCTGACAGGTTACACAAATTATAGCATAATTCATCCGGAATGTCAATAGTTTTTGTTAAATGCAGACAGTTTATTACAAATCGTATTTTCATTCAGGCAGAACAAAACAGCGGACAGACGAATCTGTCCGCTGCGTAAAACAGGCAGGAATCATTTACTTACCGACATGATCTCCTCGGAACGGATCGGCACCGTAATCATGGAGCCTCTGTCCGTTGTCTTGGGGATATAGTGGAGTTCGAGATTGGTGAAGCTCTTGTTTGCTTCCACGGCCAGGCGCCCCTGAATGCTGCCGCCGGCAGGGATCTCCTCATTGAGCGGCTCCGTTCCGTAGAAATCATACATTTCCTTCATGACCGGAATGGTGCAGCACTGGTAGGACTCATACCTGGTACCGTCCACCGTCAGCTCGAAATTATTCAGGTAGCTGGCAGTAACGGTCTCGTCGGTACCGTTGTCGATCGTCAGTTCAAAGAACAATGCCTTCTTTCCGGAATCCTTCATCGTGATCCCCGGATCCTCGGCTGCGGTGACAGTGACCGTCATTCCGCCGTAGGAAGCGGATTCATTCATCGCTGCAACGACCTCCTCATAGGTCACCTCTGTCGTTTCAACGATACTGGCAGTATCCGGTGTACGCTGTCCGGTGCATCCTGCAAGCAGCATCGCAGATGCGCACAGGATCGCACAAATTGCGTTTTTACAGATTCTTGTATCAATCATGGGTCTGGTACCGTGTTCCGGGACACGGCAGCTCCTTTCTATGAATGGGATGCTCCTATTATACCACATCTTCATGGATTTTGCAAGCCATCCGGAGGATTATTTTTGCACAGCTCTCTGCGGCGGATCCGCAGATCACGGAAAAACGCCGAAAGCAAGGCGCTGCATTCCTCCTGCATCAGTCCTGCATGCACCTCGGGATGATAGTTATAGGGCAGCGCAAACATCTGCTGCACCGAGCAGACTGCACCGCTTTTCGGATCGGATGCGCCGAACCACACCTCGTCGATCCGCGCCTGAATGATCGCACCGCTGCACATCGGACACGGTTCAAGCGTGACATACAACGCACAGTCCGGCAGCCGCCAGCCGCCGAGCTTCCGGCACGCCGCATCAATCGCCATCAGCTCCGCATGGGCAAGTGCATGGCGGTCGGTTTCGCGTCGGTTGTACCCTTCCCCGACGATCTCTCCCGTGCTGCGGCGCACGATCACCGCCCCCACGGGCACCTCCCCCATTCCGGCGGCCTGCTCCGCAAGCGCAATGGCGCGGCTCATGTACTGCTCCGGTTCCATCCTTACGCCTCCAGAATGGCATTGACCACCAGCAGGATCATGCTCGTGATCACAAAGGCCGTGGTCGGGAATGCCGAAAGCCAGGTGGAAAACCGGTCATACAGATTCAGGTAGGTATTTCCTTCCCGCCGCAGTTCCGGCCGCGGCTTGCGGCGCTTTGTCAGGTAAATGCAGCCGGCGATCAGACCGATCCCGACCGGAAGCAGCGTGGTGATCCACCACTGCAGGGAATACGCCTGGCCGAATGTCGAAATGTAGTACAGGCCGAACATGTAGATCTCATGGATAAACCGCAGCAGCAGCGCCGTCAGGAAGCTGCCGCTCTGCAGCATGAATCTGGAGATCAGCAGGTACATCAGCCCCATGCGCACTGCATCGAGTACATTATGCGTCAGAAGCGCAGCCGTCAGCGAGCAGCACAGCACCGCAAAGCTGTCACCGAACTGCCGCAGAAGCTGGAACATTGCCCCGTGCAGCAGCAGCTCTGCCAGAAACGGCAGGCCGAACACGGAAAACAGAATATACTGGATGATCCGGTGGTCATTGATACTGACCGCGTCCGAGATCAGACGGTATTTGTTCATTTCGGAGGAATAGTCGGCGATCAGCATGCCGAATACATCACTGACGATCATCGTCAGCGCTACGCCGTAAAGCACCGGGCTCTTGTGAACAAATTTCACAGGCAGGACTACCGGCAGCGGAAGGCGCAGAATCGCCATCAGCAACGCAGCCGGAACCAGATATTTCACCACGGATACCAGCACCGTCACAAGGAAGACAACCGATTCATCCCCGTACAGACGGCTCTCGCCCCAATACAGCAGCTCGATATGATACCCGAAGGATCCGAGCACGGCAACCAGCAGCTTGTCAAATACATTTTCCAGTACCAGATAACCGATCAGAACGCACCCGATCAGCATGCTGACACGGTACAATGCCGATTTTTCCGCCTGGGTCGGGGAATCATTGACAACCGCACGGTTTTCGGCAAACGATGCCTCCTTGGGATGCTTGGTAAACGCAAAGGCATACCGGTTCTTTTTCCGGCGGCGCCATGCACGGTAGGCATCCACATACGTCCGTGTCTGACACGGGCAGTCAAACGCTTCAACCACGTCGATCATTCTGTCCGGAACATCCGGCTCCCGGATGATCGTTTCTGCTTCCTGCATGGGATACCCTCCTTTCAAATTTTACGATAAGTTTATTATACCACAATTATACCGTCAATGACACGGTATTTAGGGAATAAATTATAAAGAAATTATGAACAGTCAAGCCAAATCATTCTGTTTTCGTGGATAATATACGATTCGCCGGCATGCATATAGGAAAATTCTCGTGAAATTCACAAAGTGTTCATTGACGAAAGTCCCGGAATGTGGTATAATGTATAAGAAAGGACGGGGATGCCCTGCGTGCCAAGCCCCGTCATGAACCCAATTTCGTTTTTCTGGAGGCGAAGAACATGGAGTATTCCAATGTTTTTAATCGTTTTACAAATGTATGCAGTCCCGCTCATTCATTACGCTCTGTAATACGCCGGGCTGCTTCGCTGGTGACGGCAGCGGCATTCGGATCCGCTGTGCTGTTGCAGCTCCCTGTGCAGACTTCTGCGGAGCAGCCGATCACCATGACCATTGACAAGGTGCAATACATCGAGCCCGAGAGCCTGCCCGTGGATGAAAACGGCAATCCCCTGCCCCGCACGGCAACAGTCTCCGTCCGCATCAACGGCAATACCGACGGCTACCGCGCCGCGGAATTCGGCATTACCTACGACAGCCGGCTTGTACTTCAGAGCGCCGAGGCAGCCCCTCTTTCCGGTGCCGTCTTCAGCTATGCCGTCAACCCGCAGAATGAGCTGATCTGGATCGGACTGGCCAGCAGCGATGCGGAATTGACCGCCACCACAGCCCGGTCTGCTCTGGTCAATCTGACCTTTGTCATCCCGGATACATTCCAGATCGGGGATGTCTATTCCCTGAGCTTCTCCTGGACAGGCGTGGACGGCTCTCCTTCGTACTGGTACACCGAGCCAGGCGTTGACCGTGTGGAGGAGATCTATGCCAATTCGATCGGCGGCAGCATCAGCATACCTGACCCTTCTGCACCGTATCTGTCCTCCCGCGAGCTGCAGATGAACCGCGGTACATCCGCTGACCTGACCGTGGAAGGGTACGATGGCGCTGTCACATGGTTTTCCGATCATCCGAACATCGCGGACGTGGAAAACGGCACCGTCAAAGCAATAGATTCCGGATTTGCTACGATCTATGCGCTGGCCGGTTCCTTGCTGCTGTCCTGCGATGTGCAGGTGACAGAGGCGTTTTACTATTCGATCCGTGACGAAGGCGCGATCACCATTACCGATCCGGACGATCAGGTATTTCTGCTGTATCCGGATTCCGAAAGCCTTGTGACATGGATCTCCACCAATCCGACAGTCGTTTCTGTCGATAAGAACGGCAAGCTGACGAGCCAGATGAACGGCAGTGCGCAGATCCTTGCAACCAGCAACGGCGTCACCATGGCGCGGGCGGTGATCGTGGATTTCACTGCCGACAGCACCGAAAATTCGTCCTCTGTACAGGCCTCCGGCACCATGGAAGAACCGAAACGCCAGGTCGGTGATGTGACCGGTGACGGCGAGATCGGACTGGTCGATGTCATCAAGATCAACCGCAACCTGCTCGGCCTTGACAGTCTGACACCGCAGCAGATCACGGCAGCAGATGCTTACCATGACGGGACAGTCAATTCGACAGACAGCCTGACGATCCTGCGTTATTGTGTATCCCTTGTGGAGGAGCTCCCGGTAGAGCCATGACGGATCGGAGGAAACGAATCAGGAAAATTGCGGCCGCAGCAGTCATTCTGCTTCTGCTGCTGGGCTTCTGCGTGTATGAAAACAACCATCTGGTCGTTACGGAATACACCTATCAGAATGCGCAGATCCCCGAAGCATTGAACGATTACCGCATTGTGCAGATTTCCGATCTGCACAATGCGCGTTTTGGCGCCGACAATCACCGGCTTACAGGCCGGATCCGGAATCTGGAGCCGGATCTGATCGTACTGACCGGGGATCTTGTGGATGCCTACCACACGAATCTGACGGTTGCAGCAGCGCTGGCGCAGGAATTGACTGCGGTTGCGCCGGTGTATTTCATCAGCGGCAATCACGAGGAATGGCTTGATGCGCAGACGCGGGAGGCGCTGTACCGCGATCTGTCGGACGCCGGTGTGATCCTGCTGGAAAATTCCTCTGTCATGATCGGAAAGGGTGATGCGCAGTTTGAGCTGCTTGGTATCTATGACGGCCGCCTGCAAAGCAATACCCTCCGGACAATGACCGAAGAAAATGAAAATCCGGATGTCCTGACGGTGCTGCTGGCACACGAGCCGCAATACCTGGATGAATATGCCCGGTGCGGCGTGGATCTGGTGCTGACCGGCCATGCACACGGCGGACAATTCCGGCTGCCCTGGATCGGCGGCGTGGTCGCGCCGGATCAGGGATTCTTTCCGACCTATACAGAAGGCATCTTTACGCAGGACAATACCACCATGATTATCAGCCGCGGACTTGGCAATTCCGTCATTCCCGTGCGGCTGTTCAACGATCCGGAGATCGTAACAGTCACGCTGCATTCCTGAAAGCAAACACATACCGCACATTCCGCCCCTGTCCCATCCGGCAGGGGCGATTCTATTCCAAAAATGGCTGGGGAAATGCGCGGGAAATTGGATATTTGTCGAATTGACAACGATCCCGGTTTGTAGTACAATATAATATGTATAGGTATCTGACCGCAACAGCAGAGCCATACAGAGACAGATCAGAAAGGGCAGCGCAAAACGCATGGAGAAAAACAAATTACGGAAAGCATCGGAAATTGCGGCATTGGTCGCAGCGGGTCTGCTGGTGGCGGCAATCCCTCCGATCTATATCTGGAGAAGCATGGCGCCCGACCTTCCAACGGCCGTGGAGGCCACAACAGAACCGGTGACGGAGATGCAGACAGAAACCGCAGCGACCACTGAAACAACAGAGCCTACCACCGAACCGACTACGGAAGCGACGACCGAAGCGACCACAGAACCGCCGCCGGAATCCGTACTGCTTGAGGTTCCGTATTATTCGCAGCAAAACCTGCTGCCGACCGGCTGTGAGCTGGTCAGCGCCAAGATGCTGCTGGAATACTATACCGAAGAGGAGATCCCCATTGAGGAGATCGTGCAGCATACCACCTGCGCTTATCCGCAGATGATCGACGGGAAATCCTATGCACCGCATCCGGAACAGGCATTTATCGGCAGCCCGTGGGATCCGACGAGCTTCGGATGCTATGCGCCGGTGATCGTGGATATGATGAACGATTTCCTGCCGGATGACACCGTTGCCGTCGATACCTCCGGAACGGAGCTGCAGGAGCTTGCAGAAACCTATCTGCCCCAGGGACAGCCGGTGCTGATCTGGGCTACCATCTCCATGATCGAGAATTTCCCGAATCTGGGCTGGTACCTTCTGGATGAGGACGGCGAGCCGACAGACGAATGGTATGACTGGCAGGTCAATGAGCATTGTCTCGTGCTGGTCGGCTATGACGAGGACTATTACTATTTCAACGACCCCTATACATGGCGAAGCCAGACCTCCTACAGCCGCGAGCTGGTAGAGAAGCGGTTTGAAGCCATCGGAAAATACAGCGTCGCGGTCGTACCCGCGCAGGAGGAATGAATCATGGAATACTGGGATATTTACGATATTAACAAGAAGCCGACCGGAAGAACGATGCAGCGCAATGACTTTACGATGCAGCCCGGCGACTACCATCTGACTGTGCTGGGCGTGATCTGCCGGAAGGACGGGAAATTCCTCATTACCCAGCGTGCGCTGGACAAGCACTGGGCTCCCGGCTGGTGGGAGGTTTCCGGCGGCGGCGTCATGGCAGGCGAATCCTCGGAGGATGCCGTAAAACGCGAGGTGCTGGAGGAAACCGGTCTGGATGTTTCGGATGCCGAGGGCGGCTATCTCTTCTCCTACCGCCGTGAGAGCGAGGGGGATAATTATTTCGTGGATATTTACCGCTTCATCCTGGACTTTGATGAGAATGATGTGACACCCCAGCTTGCCGAAATGCAGGGCTTCCGTCTGGCAGACAAGGCAGAGATCGAAGCACTGGCAGCACAGGGAATTTTCCTGCACTACGACAGCATCAGGCAGGTATTTGACATTTAAAGCAATACACATGGGGGATCAGGCATGAAGGTACTCTATACGACCGGCCATGCACTTTGGGTGGCTGAAAACGGAAAAGCAACGGAGCTGCCAAGCTACCGGGAGCTCCGCTATCGTGAAACGATCCGGCAGCTCTCCGAAAGCAAGGCGTGGAAGACTTCGGGACGCGGTGCGCAGTTCATGGGGGTTGCCGAGGTACAGCCGAAGCCGGAGGATGCCTCCGTCTCCTTCGGCGGCATTGCTGCCGAAAAGGACGGCTTTCTCTATACCATTACGCTTGATGCGTCAAGCGGCATCTACCGGCGCAATTTCTCCGAACGATGCGACCCGGAGGGGCATATCGTATCCGGAAATGATTTTCGTCCGAGCGCCATCGCGATCCGGGAGAATGACCTGGCCGCCGTGCTCCACCATCCGAACGGACAGGCACACATCGGGCTGTATCACCTGCCCCGCGCTGCCTGCACAGAGCTGACAGACGGCGATTCCTGTGAGCTGGATCCCTTCTGGTCGGCCGACGGAAGCAGGCTGCTGTTCTCTACCTGCGGCATTGCACGCGGCGGCGTGGGAGACATCATTTACGGCCCCTCCTCGGCGGTGGTGTATCATGTCCATACACAGAAAATGGAAACGCTGCTGGAAGACGACAAGACGGATTTCCGCGCTCCCAAGGAGGATGCAGCGGGAAATCTGTACTTCATCCGGCAGCCGTACACCCAGCACACCAATGAAGAGGAGGTCAGTATTCTTGATATTCTCAAGGATGTGCTGCTCTTCCCCTTCCGGCTGGTCAAGGCGATCTTCGGATTTCTCAATGTCTTCTCGATCATGTTCGGCAGGGAGCCCCTCCAGTCCGGCGGCATCGGCCGTGATACCAAGGCCAAGCAGAAATCCGAACGGGAGATGTTCCTGGAGGATGCCCGCATGAGCATCGAAAGCAGCGGCAAAAAGGGAAAAATGACTGACGGCGAGGACTTTTATCCGGCAAGCCGCGTGCTGGTGCGGAAAGCTCCGGACGGCACCGAGGAGATCCTTGCAAAATCGGTCATGGATTATTGCCTGTGCAGCGACGGCGTGGTCTATTCGACCGGTTCGCGCATTCTGCACCGGCAGAATGACGGAACGGTCACGGAGATCACCAAGGCCAAGTACGCCATGCGGCTGCAGGCCGTTGAATAATATATTGCAGCGCCCCGCAGTGGAGCGCTGTATTTTTTTCAGAAAGCTGTAACACTATCCGCATCGGCTGCGTTTGTTATAGATGAAAGCCAAAATGCGCAATTTGCTTTTACAAGGAGAAGTCCAATGACAGATCGTGAATTACACCGGCTTGTCAGCGATTCTCAGGAGGAGGGATTCAGGGAACTGTTCTTGCAGTATCAGGCCTATGTCTACAAGATCGTCTGGGGTAGGATCAAGGATGTCGGCACAGCGCAGGACGCTGAGGACTGCGTAAGCGAAGTCTTTTTGCAGATATTCCTGCATTTCAGGGAGATCGCAGAAGGCTCGCTGCGTGCCTACATCGGTACGGTCGCCAAGCACAAGGCCATTGATTACGCAAGACGGCTCGGAAATGCAGGCGCACATCTTTCGGGAGACGGGGAGCTTCCGGAGGATGTTGCTTCAGGGGAAAATATCGCAGAATCAGTCGAATCTGCACTGGAACACCGGCAGCTATTCGATGCGATCCGCGCTCTCGGGGAGCCGGATGCAAGCATTCTGATCCTGCGGTATTTCTATGATCTGAAATCGCCGGAAATTGCCCGGCGCCTGCAGCTCCGCCCTGTATCCGTCCGCGTCCGGATGAACCGGGCGCTGGGAAAGCTGCGCCGGATCCTCGCACAGGAATCCCCGCATGAGAAATGAGGTGAGAGCTTTGAAACTGAAATCGCGTCTGAAACACCTGAAGCATGCTGATTCCAAGACCTCGGATGCCATTATGGAGCAATACCCGCCGGACTGGGACGGTGAACGGCTGTTTCAAAAAACATATGCAGCATTCCGGGAGCAGGAATCCGGAGAGATCACGCCGGAGGATGCACAGCCGCCTGTCCGGAATCGTCTGACACGCATTGTCCGCTTTGGCGGCTACGGGATCGCCGCAGCCATGTATATCGGACTGATCGTCGGCATTGTCCGGCTGACACAGCTCCCGCCGCCGGAGATCCTGCGCGTGCCGGAGGAAACCCCAACTGCTGCCGTTTCGCAGACCACACTCGCAGAATCAGAAACAGCCGCCCCTCCGGAAACATCGGAGCCGCCCGAGCAGGAACCGGCCGTCCATACAGATGCCCCTGCGCAGACAGATGCACCCACATCCGCCGCGGCAGAAGAATCCCATGCTGTGACCGATGCGCCCGCGCAGACGGATGCCGCAGAGACGCCCGCAACGGTTCCCGCCGTCACCCCGACAACGGCTGCACCGATTGTGACCACCGCCGGGCAGGAACCCCCCCCTCCCCCGGCTTCTGCGCAGACAGTCACCGAAACCACCGCACCGGACAACACCATCAGTCCGGTCGTAACGGCGGCGCCCACAGAGCCGGAGCCGACTGAGGATGAACCCGCACCGCCCGGAGATGCCACAACACCACAAGCCCTCGGGCATTTTGAGGTTATTCCCAGCAATGGCGGGCAGCTCCCGAAATTCACCTATGTGCGCGATACCGATGCACCGGTTGAGGAGCATGAGCACAGCTTTGCCGCCGAGGGATTTACAGTCACTTCCGAGCAATGGATGAATGAAACGCAGGATTACCGTTCCAAGATGATCCAGATCGAGGACAGTGAGGGGCAGACCTATCTGGTGTATGTCTTCCGGTATGAGTACTTCGGGACGCAGTTCAATCCGGAGGCGCATTCGGTCTGCTATTCATACAGCATTGACGGACGGCCTGCGTATGTCATGACAGATGAGAGCGAAGGAAGTCTGTGTACGATTTACTGGGATGACGGCTGTCATGTCTGTGCCATCTATTCACAGCGCAAGGATCAGGCAAAAATGGAGCTTCTGATCCGAAGCGAGATCAATCTTGATTAAAAGGAGGAATGTATCATGAAAATTCGGCTGATGACCATTCTGGCGGCAACGATGATGGGGATGTCTGTCATTTACCCCGGGATGGTTCATGCGGAGGAGACAACGGATATTCAGCCGCTGGTTCCGCAAAGCTACCAGCAGGCAGAGGATTTTGTCAATGCCTACGGAACATCGCGCGTGGTTGCCGATCAGATCATTACGGTTTTTCAGGAATACAAAAGCAGCGTATACAGCTATACGGTGGGCTCGGACACCTGCCCTGTTTCCGAACTCGGAAACAGCAGACCGACGGTTGTGATTCCCTGCGCGGAGAGCTACCATGAGGTTTTTGATGTGCTGGAATCCCCTTATCAATATGAGGTCGTGGCATTCACACCGCCTAAGGAAACGCAGGTCACTGTCACGCTGACGCGGTGGAATCAGAACGTGCCGTATAACGATCACAGATTTTGCTTTGTCTCAGACGCAGAGGGTTTCGCGACACAAACCGATATGTATGGATGGCTGCCCGACAGCTACGGGGAATACAATGAATATGTCCGGAATTACGGT
Source organism: uncultured Ruminococcus sp. (assembly GCA_902783005.1). Taxonomy (GTDB): domain Bacteria; phylum Bacillota; class Clostridia; order Oscillospirales; family Ruminococcaceae; genus UBA3855. Next base: position 50,850 of record CACZPI010000081.1, read on the forward strand.
GATGTTTCCGTGCATGACGAATACATCATCTACTGCGGCAAGGAAAGCAGCAGCACGGGCTCGACCATTCAGATGGAGCAGCACGGTACGGCGCAGATTGAAGAGGTGCTTGAACAAAGATGCAGCTATATTGAGACGAATGCATGGGACGGCAATTCAGCGCCTGTCATCAAGGTCTATAAGGCAGTCACGGACGGCACAGTGGAGATCACCTGGACGACCGGACGGGAATGGGACAAGAGTGCCCCGCCGGAAAAGACCGAAACACGCACCTTTTCCGTCAGTGAGAACGGCAAGCACATTCAGGATGTGACCGGCGCCTATACCGCGACTGACGTTCCCGGGGATGTGAATGCAGACGGCACTTTCAGCGTGCTGGATGTGGTCACGCTCCAGAAATGGCTCTGCCCTGCGGCAGATGCGAAGCAGACGACCGCCCTTTCCGACTGGCAGGCGGGTGATCTGAACGGTGACGGGATCCTCGATATTCTGGATCTGGCACTGATGAAGCACAAACTGACGGCACGGGTGGAGGATGCCTTTCATCTGCTGGCGGTCAATGACATGAGCATGGATCAGGATGCACATACAGAATGGACAGGCAAGATCCTGCGTTCGGCAGAGGAAGCCGCGGCGGAAATGGCCGTTTGGCTCACTGATGACGATGCATCCGTCACGCCGCCGAAGGACAGCTTCTTTGAACGCTATGTGCTGGTGGTGCTCTACAGCCCTGCGCGTGCCGGGAATCAGTATTCCATGATCAACCAGATCTATCCGGAGAACGGTGCTGTCCATGTGGAAACGCTCACGGAAATTCCGGAGATTGCCACGCCGGACATGCTGTACAGGCAGTATGCATATGCCGCAGACCGAAGCGCATTGGAAGGGATCGACGAATTTGTCTTTTCCGATCATCCTACCACCTACAGCTACGAACAGTCCAATGATGCCCAGACACTCTACAAGGTATGGTGTCAGCAAACTGTCACCTTCGCGCCGCCCTCTCCTGAGATCGTAGAGGATGGCTTTATTGCGGTATTCCATGGAGATTATAACGGACTTGTCTACGAGACCTATGTCTACAATTCCCCCTACGACAGCGACAACAACGGATATCTCCTCACGCATACTGCGTCACTCCCCGGTCACACGGATGATCCGGTGGTTCTTGGCAGCCAGTTTGTTGAATGGACGGATGATGTATTCACCAATGCCGAGAAAAACCATGCCTATGATTATGTATCAGTCCCCGATGCCACTGTGGTATATACCATTGAGGAATTCCGGGAGCTGTTTCTGAAAAACTGAATACAGGATACAGGCCGGTGGACACAGCGTTCACCGGCTTATTTCATTTTTAGAAAATTATTTTGAAAAAACCCTTGACAAGTATATCGGAATGTGATATAATCGAATCAAGATATAACGGAATCCGATACACCCGGAACCGTTATATCGGGAATCGTATACGAAATCAATTCCGAAAGGCGGGATCTGAATGAATTTTGCAAACGGGGCACTGACAGAGGCGGTGTACTATATCCTGCTCTCTTTGCTCGAAGCGCGGCACGGCTACGGCATCATGCAGAATGCCGAGGAGCTGTCCCACGGGCGCGTGAAGCTGGCGGCAGGCACACTGTACGGCGCGATCAACACCTTGCTGGAAAAGGGCTGGATCACGGCGCTTCCCGGCGCGAAAAACTCACGGAAAAAGGAATACATCATCACCGATGCCGGCCGGCAGACGCTTCTGCGGGAGCTGGCAAGACTCGAAGAGCTGGTCAATAACGGCAAGGCTTTATTGAAGGAGGAATCACTATGAGAACGGTACTGCATAAATGGTTCTGGGTATGGGACTACGACAAGGAAGAAAAATGGCTGAATCAGAAGGCCGCCGAGGGGCTTGCGCTGGTTGCAACAGGCATTTGCCGGTATGAATTTGAGGACTGTGAACGCGGGGAATATCTCTACCGCCTCGAGCTGCTGGAGAACCATCCGGATTCCCCGGAAAGCCGGAAATATCTGGAATTTCTCGAGGAAGCCGGTATCGAGCGCGTCGGGAGCTATATGCGCTGGGTATACCTGCGCAAGAAGGCAGCCGACGGACCGTTTGACCTGTTCTCAGACTACGAGAGCCGCATCCAACACCTGAACCGCATTCTCTGGCTGCTGGTGCCGATCACGCTGCTCAATCTCGGCATGTTCCTTATCGGCCTGAATCAGTCGCTTGGCTGGGTGCCCTTCCTGAATCTGGCTGTCGGTCTTCTGTGCTTATACGGCGTGATCCGCTTCCTGATTCGCAAGAACAAATACAAAAAGGAACGCGAGATCTCCGAAAACTAAAATAAACCCCGCATCACTTGCCGTGATGCGGGAATTCTTATCTGCTGTGCTCGCGGTATTCGGTCGGGGTCATGCCGGTATGCTGCTTGAAATGCCGCATGAAATGGAATTCCCCGGAATAACCGCTCTGCTCTGCGACCTCACGAAGCGTCAGCGTAGTGGAGGTCAGAAGATTCTGTGCATGGAGGATCCGCGATTCAGAAATATCTGCGGTCACGCTGCACCCAAAGAGCTTTTTATAGGTATGCTGGAAGGAGGACTGGCTCATGGAAAGCTCCTTCGCCATTTCCTCGACGCTGCCGATTTTCCGCGTATCCTGGTAGATCCGCTGACGAAGGCGGACAAGTGCATCGTCATGGATGCCATTGCCCTGCTCCGCAACCGTTCCCAGCAGCAGCCTTGCAAGCTGATAGAACACATGGAAGAGCTGCAGCCGGACGATCTCTTCCTTGTAGGGCTTTTCGGAATAGAATTCATAGGTCATATTCCGGATGACGGCGCTCAGACCGGAGATCTGCCCGAGATGCGTCGGGACGCCGAACGGAATGCCGAGCTTCTGCAAAAGCGCTGCATCTGCACCGGAAGCAGTAAAATGGATCCAGTCGTCAATATAGGTCTCCTCACATGCACTGTACCATTCCGGCATTCCTGCTGGATACAGGATGAAGGAATCCGGTCTGACCATGTAGTCAATACCGTCAATGCGAAAGATCGCAGGCGATTTGATCAGCAGAAACAGCCAGTTGTCTCCCATGCCGTTCGGCCGGTCAATGCAGAATGTGGACTCGTGTTCATGATGGTAGCCGATGCTTGTGACTTTCAAAAAGCTCACCCCCGGAATTTTCTCATCTTCGATTATACCACAAAAAATGCGGAATTGTCAAGCGCACGGAACACGCGAAAACATACGAAAAATCCCCTCCGGATCGCCGGAGGGGATGCATTGCGCTTATTCTGCGGCAGCACGGTAGCCATCGTGCTCGAGGATCCACTCGCAGACCAGCTTGCGGAGAATGTCGCTGTCGTAGCTCTTGCCGGTGATCTGGAAGATCAGCCCTGCCGGCTTCCAGAGATCATTCCAGAATTCCTCATTGGCAAAGGAATTGAGATCGGTATAGGCAACGATCTTCTCGGTGCTGTCCGCCATGATCTGGTATTCGCTGAGCATGGAGGGCGATACATCATGACCTGTGATCTTCCAGGTCTCCTTGAATACAGCCTGCTGATCCTTGTCAAATCCGTAGCAGATGACCTGTGTCACGGTGCGGCGGATCTCATCGGTCTGTACATGGGCAATGACTGCGCCCTGCTTGACACGCTTGAGCACGCTCGAACGGATATCGAGCATCTCGGCCGGAACACCGCTGTCGCTTTCCTTGATCTCCAGGCGGCTGCATCCGGCAGCGCCCTTAACGCGGGACAGGCCGATCTTATACAGGGTCTCGGGCTTGTCAGCCTCACGGATCGGCGGGCGGAACTGTGTTCCGAGGAATGCCTTGTCTCTGATGATGGTGCTCTCCACATCCGGAATAATAACCTTCTTCAGATTCGGGTTGTTGTGGAAGGCAAGCTGACGAATGTAGCGAAGTCTCGGATTCTTGGGATCGCCCGGCAGAGTCAGCTCCGACAGGTCATTATTCTCAAAGGCACAGATGCCGATGGTCATGACAGTCTGCGGGATGGTGACGGACTTCAGACCGCAGTCGGCAAACGCAAAACGTGCAATTTCCTTGGTACCCTCCGGGATCACGACGGTATCCGCAGTCCCGAAGTAATCATAAATCACACCGTCCTCTTCATAGAAATCACCGAATGCCTCCTGCGCCCACGGCGTACCGGTGAAGGCATGCATGCCGAAGACGATGGTCTGACGGTGATCTGCCTCCTCAAAGCCGTAATCATCATTGGACAGGCTCTCGGTCAGATGCTGCATCCGGCCGCGCAGGATGATCTCAATGTCGATCAGGCTGGTGCAGCCGTTGAATGCTGCATAATGAATGCGGCGCATGGTACGCGGGAGCACGACCTCCTCAAGTGCAGTGCAGTTTTCAAAAGCACGGATACCCAGATCGGTGATGCCTTCTTCCACCACGAGGCTGCGGATCTCGCCCTTGACCTCATCCCACGGTGCTGCCTCGAGATCACCGGAATAGAAATCTGCTACGCCGCCGTTGCCGCTCAGGGTCAGCGTTCCACTCTCATCGAGATCCCATGTGATGCAGTCATTCTGTCTGCGCCCGGGTACACGGTTTTCGATCACCTGCTCCTCAGGCTCTTCATTGGTGAGGATATCCTCATTTTCCGGAGAGGTGTTCTCCGCTGCTGCTGTCTCCGGTACGGTATTTTCGTTCATCATACTCATGTGGATTCTCCTGTTCTTCTAAAAATGATGGCTTTCTTCTGACAGAAAGAGAGCCTTGCCGGGCCTCCCGGCAATGCTTATTGTATTTATTATACCATAGACTTTAAGTAAAGTCAATCAGAAATTTCAAATTTATGGCTCTGAATGCAAAAAACATCTGCCCCGGATGCGCGGATCCCCGTTGACAAATCCTTTCTTTTATAGTATAATGGGAATATCTTAATTCAGGAGGCAGAATACCATGAAACACAAACGAATACTGACGCCGCTTGTGACGCTCATGCTGTCGGTGATCCTGGCAGGCATTGCCAGTGGAAATCCCTTACATGCATCTGCAAGCGGCGTGGACAATATCATTGCACGCGCGGATTACTGGTACAGCATCACCTGGACTGCCCAACGCGATGTCAACGGCTGGCGGGACGAGAGCGTCTACAAGAAGGGAGAGACCTACCATCTTCCCTATGGACAGCCGATGAGCGCAGGAAAATATCTGTTCTATGCGATTCCTGTGGAATCCCTGATCGAAGCATCCCGGGATCCGTCAAGTGAATTCTACACCCAGCGTTCCCTCAATGCTGCCAACGGCAATGCCTATTCCACATTCTATGCGACCGACTGTTCGTCATTCTGCTCCTACTGCTGGAATCTGCCGAAGCGAACGACCACCTATTACTGGTCTGGGCTCCCGGTGCAGAGTCTCGGAAAATGCACCCTCGCCCACATTGCCAAAATTGAACCCGGCGATGTGCTCAACAAGTCCGCATCCCATGTCGTACTCGTGACACGCATCCTTGATAACGGCACCTATGAGATCACAGAGCAGACCGTTCCGGAAATGAAACGCTCCTACTACACGGCAGAGGAGCTGGTCAAGAAATACAGTGCCTTTACCATTTACCGCTACAATTACAGGAACGACGTTCCCCCGCCGGAGCGCGTCAAATTCTGTGACGGCGAGAAATCCCTGGTCACAGCACATGACGCTGTTGTGAGCAAGTGGATCGTCAACCGGAATGAACAGTATTTTGAAACCGGCATCCGCATCGGTCTCTATCCCGACAAAATGCGAACCTTCGTGACCGGCACGCACTGCGGCTGGAATGAATTCTTTGTGGAGTACCGTCTCAAAGAAAAGATTGGTGCTCTGCTGCCGCAGACCACCTATTATTACCAGTTCTACATGCTTTCCGAGGATCAGACACGCTGCTTCAATTCCGAGATCTTTTCCGTGACAACCCCCGGTGTCCGCTATGATGTGAACGGGGACGATGTATTTGACACCGCGGATGTGCAGCTTGTCCAGAGCTGGCTGATGAAGGCTCCTGACGCCGCGCTTTGCGACTGGATGAATGCCGACGTCAACACCGACAAGAAGGTGGATGTATACGACCTTGCCGTACTGAAATCCAAGCTCAGAGAAAACGGCTGATATTCCTCATTGAAACTGCAAAACAGACCTCCGGCATCATTGTCCCGGAGGTCTGAATTCTTATTCCCAGTTGCGGACAGCTTCATTGTAATACTGCATCAGCATGGGCTTGGTCAGCTGATTGATCTCGACATCGTCTGCCGTTTCATCCTTGCCGAACACAAAAAGCGCCGGAAGATTGTCTTCCGACAGGTATTTCGTCTGGTCATACAGCGGGTGCTGCTGCGTCAAGGGCTGCGCGGATGCCATCTGGAATCCCCAGTCTCCGAAGGCAGGCACCTGCAAATGATAGGAGGCCACATACAGCCCCTCGCTTTCCATCGTCCTGCCGATGCACCAATAAGCCTTCACCGCGTAATAGGGACTTGTGGACTGCACATTCATGACGCCGTCCTCTGCCAGACAATTCCGGCACATGCGGTAGAAAACATTGGTATAGAGCTTATTGAGCACCTCGTTATTGGGATCGGGCAGATCGACAATGATCACATCGTATTTCTCTGTGCAATGCTCCAGATATTCATACGCATCGGTATTGATGATATGCACCCGCTCATTGGAAAGGGAGCCTTCATTCAGTGCGGAGATCTGCTTATCCTCGCTGCACAGACGGGTCATTTCCGGGTCAAGATCCACCAGTGTGATCTGTGTATCCGGGTATTTCAGCAGCTCCCTTGCCGCCATACCATCCCCGCCGCCAAGCACCAGCACATTATCCCTTGCAGGGGCATAGGCCATCGGTACATGGATCAGTGCTTCATGATAGCGGTATTCATCGGAGGAGGAAAACTGACAGTTTCCGTCCAGATACAGCCGCAGATCATTCTTGTGCTTTGTTACCACGATCTTCTGGTACTGGGATTGCTCCATCAGGATCACATTATCCCGGTAAAGCCCGCCCTCGATCAGATTTCCGACATTCTCCGCAGTCATGCAGGCAATCACCATGCACCCGAGCAGCACTGCCGATACGATCCGGTAGCTGCGGCCGTGACGAATGCGGTTATGATACCGGAAGACGATCAGCACCGCCGCCGTCAGATTCATGACACCCGCCAGCGCCGCCGTCGCAAAATAGCCCAGATGCGGCAGCAGCACCATCGGAAAGGCAATGGAACCGATCAGGCCGCCGATGTAATCAAAGGAAAACAGTGAGGAGAGCGTAATGCGCAGATCCTTCTGATCATGCTCGATGATGCGCGTCAGAAGCGGGATTTCAAGCCCCGCCAGCGTTCCGATCGCCAGGATCTCTGCATACATCACCAGGGCATAGGATTCCAGATAAAGATTGGCCAGAAACAGCACCAGCGCACTGGTGCCGCCGATGATGCCGATGGCGATTTCCACATTGGCCAGTCTTGCCCACAAATGCTTGCGGATGAACTTGGACAGATACGATCCGAGGCCGAGTGCGCACATGTACAGTCCGATCGTCACGGAATATTGCAGCGTAGAGTCCCCTACAAGATACGAGCTGACCGCGCTGATGATCAGCTCGTAGACCATGGAACAGCCCGAGATGATCAGCGTGGTCAGCATCAGTAAACGATAATCTTTCATGGATTACAGGATCACACCGCTGATGGTGATGGCAAGACCGATGAAGATACCGGCTACCATGATACCTGCCGCTGTATTTGCATTGCCGATCTCGTCATTGAGATTGTACTGCTTGTGGAAGAAGTTCAGTACAACATAGCCGAGCATAAAGAAGGCAATGCCGATGATGAAATAGGCTGCACTGCTCATCAGGCCGGATACCAGCGATTCATGTACTGCCTCGCCTGCCGGAGAAGAGATCGCCGAGCGCAGCAGAATGCCGACGCCGATATTGGTGCCTGCCGATACAAAGCCGACAGATTTGTTGCCCTTCTTGATCTCCTCCGGGAAGGAGCAGGGAATGATGAGGTCGATCAGCCAGTTTCCGAGCAGCATCAGCACGATGCCAATGCACGAATAGATCGCCACGTCCAGAATATCCATCAAAAAGTCCATAGTCAATACCTCCGATCTGTTATTTGCCGCCGCTCAGGCCGCCGCCGGACGACTGTCTGGCGTCAATGCTGCTCTGACGGACACTGCTTGAATAGGATGAATAGCCGTTGTCATACGAATAGGTGAACGAATCGCCGGAATAGGAGCTGTACGGCGAGCTCAGGCTCGAATAGCTGGAGGAATCGTCTCCGTATCCGGTCGAATAGTAGAAGCTCCGGTAATACCGCCGTGACCGGTCTGTGCCTTCATACAGGTCATCATCGGTCGTGTAGGCGTATTTCCGGTTTGATACCTGTACCAGCACTTCACCGTTGACAGAAGGATATACCACACAGTATTCCTTCTTGGTCAGGATGGCGATTGCCCCCTCCGCTTCGTCGGAATCCTGCTGTACATACTGCGTATTGCCTTCGATCTCATAGATAATATCCCGCGCAGTCTGGTCGATCGTATAGGTATCCGGCGCCTTGTAGACATTTGCCTTCTGCCGTTCATTGCCGGTAACGGAAGTGATGTAAGTATAATTGCTGCTCTTCTTCAGATACTTGGCAATGGTGGACGGTACATGGAGCATGCTGGCGATCGAGCCGAACATTTCACCAAAGACGAGCAGAAGCGGAATCGCTATAAAACCGATCACCATTCCGAGGCCGCCGCCGCTGGTTTTTCTCTGGATCTTTTTCTTGTATTCCGCATCATGCTCAATGAGCCAGAATTCGTCCTCATCCAGATAATAACCGGTCGAGCATTCACGCTCATCCTCCCAGACCTCATCGGAAATGATCAGCTCCTCGGTCTCATCCTCAAACTCCGTGAAATCCGCCTCGTCACCGACCTCAACATCCACCGAACCGCTGCAGCTGATAACACGTTCACGCCCGTGATCCACCCAGTGGTACAGATCGCGGTTGATGTATTCGCGCTGCTTCTGCCAGATGGAATACTCCTTATAAGTATCATCCACGCTCAGCCAGTGCTCGCTGTGATCGCTCTCTGACAGGATGCGGTATTCATCCCAGCAGCAGCCGTCATTGGTATTCCGGTAGGTGATGATCCCGACAACGCGGTATTCCCCGCCGTCTGCACAGATCAGATCGCCCAGTTCAAATTTCAATTGCAGTCCCTCCCTTCACATCTCGCCGGATCATTTTCGTCCGGATCGTATCAGCGCCCAGCGTCCGGCCAAGCGCCTGTGCCACCTCCTGCGGGATGCCCTGCGTGCAGGAGAAAATATCCACAGCAGCATAGCCGTATTCCGGCCATGTATGGATCGAAATATGCGATGTACTGATTACGGCGATGTAAGAAACGCCCATCGGCTCAAAGCGGTGGACGCATTCCTCGACCACCTGTGCACCGACGGCATGAACCGCCTCATGCGCCGCCTGTGTCAGCAGCTTTGCATCATCGAGCCGCTGCACATCGCATCCGTAGTAATCTGCCAGTAATTGTTCTGCCAATGCCAGTCCTCCGGATCCTTGCTATTCTTATTTACAAGTATATACCAAACCAGCCCGCTTGTCAATAGATGTAGAGAAAAATGCACCTGTAACCGTCAGAAACCAAAATCTGCCGGGAGTTGACAAAGCGGCCGGGAATGTGGTATAATATGAATCCGGGAATGAATTTCAGTTTCCCGTCAGAAAGGGGGCTTCACCCAGATGAAGCAAGGATACAAAACACGCCAGAAGGAACAGATCATTGCCTATCTGACAACGCACCCCGGCCAGCATGTCACTGCACAGGAGCTTTCCCGGCATCTTGAAGCCGAGGGAACGCCGGTCGGTACCGCGACCATTTACCGCTGTCTCGATCAGCTCACCACAGACGGCGTACTGCGAAAATACACCATTGATTCACGCACCTGTGCATGCTATGAATTTATCAGCGAATCCGAGGAATGCCGCAGCCATTTCCATCTTAAATGTATGAAGTGCGACAAGCTCATTCATCTGACCTGCGAGCATCTCGACGGGCTTGCCGCACATATTCTGGAGCATCACGGTTTTCAGATCGACAACTCCAAAACCGTCCTTTACGGGCTTTGCGCTGACTGTCAGGCGGGCAATACGCCCCCGCAGATCACCCATGACAGTCATTGCGGCTGTCCGGATTGCTGCGGATCGGACGGCAGATAAATCCGTACCGGCGCATCACTCTGCGCCAGCGCATCCAGCCTTTGCGGATCGGATGGATGCGGGCAGTAGATCCGGATCGTCTCGTCCATGCCGCACCTTCTTTCAGAGATACGGCGTGATGCGGTCGAGGTATTCCCGTTCATGGGAAAGCACCGCTTCGCCCTGCGCCCGCAGCTCATCGGGAATGTTCTGGTTGTGATTGAGCAGCTCATGCAGCTGCACCATGCCCATATTGGTTCCCTCTGCCATGAGCTTGGCGGCCTTTGCCTCTGTCATGCCGGTTTTTGCCTTCATGCGGATGATCATTTTGCTGCATTCGCGGGCAGCTTTTCCGGATTCCCGCGGCTCCATCCAGATCTCCGCCATCTGCCGGCGGATGTCCTGCATCTGCTCGCGGTAATATTCGCGCTGCGTGAACAGCTCCCGCCGCAGAGGCATGTGCTCGACCTCCGGCAGCAGCGCACTGATGCTGTCGGCACCGACAGCAAAATTTTTATACATGCCGCTCAGTACGTTTTCCACCGGATTTCCGGTCGTGTGGTCAATTGTTTCCATGTGTGCCATCTCCTTTCCTCACGGGTAGTATCTGCACACAGGACGCCGCACATACCTGCCGGATCCTTCCA
>CACZPI010000082.1 GCA_902783005.1 uncultured Ruminococcus sp.
ACCTCCATACCGCCCATGTAAGGACGCAGCGCAACCGGAATGCGGATGCTGCCGTCCTCATTGAGATTGTTCTCGAGGAAGGCGATCAGCATACGCGGCGGCGCAACGACCGTATTATTCAGGGTGTGCGGCAGGTACTTCTTGCCGTCGGCGCCCTGGACACGGATCTGCAGGCGGCGGGACTGTGCATCACCGAGATTCGAGCAGCTTCCGACCTCAAAATACTTCTTCTGACGCGGCGACCATGCCTCGACATCGCAGGACTTGACCTTCAGATCGGCCAGATCACCGGAGCAGCATTCGAGCGTGCGTACCGGAATGTCGAGCGTACGGAAGAAATCAACGGTATTCTGCCACATCTTGTCGTACCACATCGGGGATTCCTCGGGCTTGCAGACAACGATCATTTCCTGCTTCTCGAACTGGTGAATGCGGTAAACGCCGCGCTCCTCGATGCCGTGTGCGCCGACCTCCTTGCGGAAGCACGGAGAATAGCTCGTCAGGGTCTGCGGGAGGCTTTCCTCCGGCAGGATCGTGTCAATGAACTTGCCGATCATGGAATGCTCCGAAGTACCGATCAGGTAGAGATCCTCGCCCTCGATCTTGTACATCATATTTTCCATCTCCGCAAAGCTCATAACGCCGGTCACGACCTTGGAACGGATCATGAAGGGCGGAATATAATAGGTGAATCCGCGGCCGATCATGAAATCACGCGCATAGCTGAGCACAGCGGAATGCAGTCTTGCCACATCACCGCACAGGTAGTAGAACCCGGCGCCGGTGGTTTCGGCAGCAGCCGCCTTATCAATGCCGCAGAGGTTCTTCATAATGTCCTCGTGATGCGGCACCTCGAAATCCGGAACGACCGGTTCACCAAAGCGCTCGATCTCGACATTCTCGCTGTCGTCCTTGCCGATCGGCACGGAGGGATCAATGATATTCGGAATGACCATCATGATCTGACGGATCTGCGTCTGAAGCTCGTCCTCACTCTTGCCGAGCGCTGCCATTTCCTCGTCGATGCGTGCATTTTCCTCAGCAATGCGTGCCTTGGCCTCGTCCGGGCCGGAAACCTCGCCGCTTGCGATCCACTTGCCGACCTGCTTGGAAAGGCTCTTCTTCTGGGCTCTCAGGTCGTCGCCCTTCTGCTTGGCGTCGCGGAACTGCTTGTCGAGCTCGATGACCTGGTCAACGAGGGGGAGCTTTTCGTTCTGGAACTTCTTCTTGATGTTTTCCTTGACAAGATCCGGGTTGGTTCTCAGAAATTTAATATCCAGCATGGTTCAATTACTTCCTTTCAGATATGTTTCATGTGAAACAATTTGGTCTTAATCCTCCGGCGAAAGCAGCTCTGCAAGCGTGCGCAGATCGTCCTCGTCGTAAAATTCCAGCGTCAGAACGCCTTTGTTTTTCTTGTACTGCACCTTGACCTTGCGGCCGAGGCGGGAATGCAATGCCTGCTCGACTTCGCCGTAATAGCTCGGCATCCGCACCGGCGCTTCCGCTTCCTCCTGCGCCTGCTCGGCATCCTGCACCATGCGCTCGATCTGGCGCACCGTCAGAAGCCCCTGTGCTGCCTTGCGTGCGGCAAGCAGCATCATTTCTTCATCGGAGAAGCCCAGCAGCGCCCGCGCATGTCCCGCGGAAATGCTGCCGTCACTCAGAAGCTCCTGAATTTCATCCGGCAGCCGCAGCAGTCGCATCGCATTGGCAACGGCGCTTCGGGATTTCCCGACCGTTTTCGCGATCTCCTCCTGCTTCATGCCGAAATCATCCTGCAATTTGCGGTAGCCCTGCGCTTCTTCAATCGGATTCAGATTTTCACGCTGCAAATTCTCGATCAATGCGATCTGTGCGGCTTCCAGATCCGTCATATCCCGGATCACGACCGGAACCTCATCCAGACCGATCATTCTGGCTGCACGCCAGCGGCGTTCACCTGCAACGATCTGATAGCCGCCGGTCGGCAGCGGTCTGACCAGAAGCGGCTGCAGCACGCCGTGCTGGGAAATGGAATCTGCAAGCTGTGAAATCAGTGATTCGTCAAAATTCTTACGCGGCTGCGCACGGTTCGGCTCGATTTCGGAGAGCCGCAGCGTTTTCTTGACCTGTACCTGCGAGGCATTGTCCTCAAACAGGGCATCCAGGCCGCCGCCAAGTCCACCCTTGACCATAGAATCTCTCCTTTCCCGTTACGACGAGGACATTGCCCGCCGCATGCGCCATTTTGTTTTATTGTCCAGCTCTTCACCCAAAATTTCCTTGCCAAGGAGCTCATAGAACAGCGCACCCTTGGAGGATTTGTCGTAATACATCACCGGCTTGCCAAAGCTCGGCGCTTCGGAAAGACGGACATTACGCGGGATCTTGGTATTGAAGATCTTGTCGGGATAGTATTTCTGCACCTCATCCACGACCTGGCGGGACACATTCAGGCGATTGTCATACATCGTGAAGAGAATGCCGCAGATCTCCAGAGACGGATTGTAATTCGCACGCACCAGACGCACGGTATGCATGAGCTGCGTGAGTCCCTCGAGCGCGTAGAATTCCGCGAGCATCGGCACAAGCACCTCATCGGATGCGGTCAGGCCGTTGAGCGTCAGAAGTCCGAGCGCCGGCGGGCAGTCAATGAAGATGTAGTCAAACTGATCCCGGATCGTAAGCACCTGCATTTTCAGGCGGCGGAACCGATCCTCCATCTGTACCAGCTCGACCTCGGCACCGGCCAGATCCGCCGTAGCCGGAACAAGGGAAACCTGCTCAAATTCTGTCTGTAGAATGGCATCCTCGATCTTCGTCTTACCGGTGAGTACATCGTAAGCCGAAACTTGCAGGCCTTTTTTCTTAATGCCGAAGCCCGTGGTGCAATTTCCCTGCGCATCAGTGTCAATGCACAGCGTCCGGAAGCCCCGGGAGCCCAGATATGCCGCCAAATTCACGACGGTCGTGGATTTTCCGACGCCGCCCTTCTGGTTTGCGACTGCGATCACTTTACCCATATGCTTGTCTCCTTTCTGTGTGCTTGTCATCACTGACAGTTGCTTCTTTTATTATACCATGTTCTTGGGAATTTGTAAAGTGATTCCCGGAATATTTCCCGGAATTTTACTGAAAAAGCCTCCCGGAAGGAGGCTTTTTTGTTTCACGTGAAACAATCTATTTCCGGTCGGGCGCGGTCAGCGGGATCCGGATGCGGTATTCGATGTAGTCGTCAAACTGCATTTTCTGCGAAGCTGCGGGGATACCGGCGGCCTGCATCGTCTCGACGGCGCGATTGATGCTGTTGGTGAACAGGCGCACATCCCGGAAGAGAACGCTGCGTTTCCGGAAGGATTCCGTTTCATGCTGCCTGCCGAGGAGGTCGTCGATCATGGCTTCCGTGCGTTCGACATTCAGTCCGAGCTTGACGATCTTTTCAAGCACCGGGCGGCGTGCCTCCGGACTGCCAAGACGGAGCAGCGAGCGGGCATGCCGCTCCGTCAGATGATGCTCGAGAATGTATTCGCGTTCCTCTTTCGTCAGGCGCAGCAGGCGGATCTTATTGGCGACGGTGCTCTGGGCGCGTCCGAGCTGGATCGCCGCATCCTCCTGCGTCATGCCGTAGCAGGTGACCAGTCTTTCCAATGCTGCCGCCTCCTCAAAGAAATTCAAATCCTGCCGCTGGATATTCTCGACCAGTGCCAGAATCGCGGAATTGCGTTCATTCACCTCCATCACAATGCATGGCACCCGCCGCAGACCTGCGAGCTTTGCGGCACGAAGCCGCCGTTCCCCTGCGACAAGCTCGTAATGATCCCCGCGTTCCCGCACCGTCAAGGGCTGCAAGATGCCGTTCTGTCGGATGCTGTCGGCAAGCGCCCGCAGATCCTCCTCCCGGAAGCTCGTCCGCGGCTGGCAGGGATTGGGACGGATCTTTGTGATTTCCAGCTCCATGATCTGCTTTGTCTCCGGTCGTTCTCTTGTCAATCCAAAAATCGCCATAGTCTCCTCCTTTGGTCTTGGGTTTGTTTCTCTGTGAATCCATTATAACATGATTCAGAACGGGAGGCTACGGAAAAAATCCGCTATTTCTGACAGAAATAACGGATTTACTGACAAATTCAATTGGGATCAGAGCGGCTTGGACTTGATCTGACCGCTGTTTCGGGGGTATTTTGTCGGAGTATTCCCGGCCTTTTCTACGACAAAAAGCACTCTCTCATCACCGCCCGGAAGGCTGTAGCGAATCTCCTCCCGGGAAGTACCGCCAAGCACCGCGAGCGCATGCTTCATGGAATTGCCTTCCTCATTCGGGCCCTTCATGGAGATCCAGAAGCCGCCCTTTTTGACGAAGGGAAGGGAATATTCCGCAAGCACCGGAAGCGCTGCCACTGCCCGTGCGGTCACGACATCGAACCGTCCCCGGAAATCGTCATCCCGGGCAAGCTCCTCTGCGCGGCCGTGGATCGCATCGTAATGCAGACCCAGACGGTCACAGAGCTGGTGCAGGAAAACAATGCGCTTGTTCAGGGAATCGAGCAGCGTGATGTCCAGATCCGGCCGGAGTAATGCCAGCGGCACCCCCGGAAATCCGGCGCCGCTGCCGATGTCCAGCACACGCGCCCCCGCAGGGAAATACCGGACGCATTTGACCGGGAGCAGCAGGCTGTCAAGGAAATGCTTTTTCAGAATGCCGTCACCGTCGGTGATCGCAGTCAGATTGACCTTTTCGTTGTATTCTACCAGAAATGCGGCATAATCTGCGAGTTTCTGATATGTTTCACGTGAAACATCCAGATCATACTGCGAAAACAGTTCTTTCGCCAATTCATATTCCGGAAGCATCAGTTTCCCTCCTTATGCTGTTCAAGCCAGACCAGAAGCACCGAAATGTCCGCAGGCGAAACGCCGGAAATGCGGGATGCCTGTCCGATGCTGACCGGGCGGGTGCGGTTCAGTTTTTCCGCTGCCTCCAGACGCAGGCCGCGGACGGTATTATAATCGAGATCCTCGGGAAGGCGGCGGCGTTCGAGCTTCTGCGCCGCGGCGATCGCAAGATCCTGCCGCTTGATGTAGCCCTCGTACTTGATCCGGATGTTGACCTGCTCCTGCTCCTCGGCGGTCAGCAGCGGACGCTCCGGGACAAAGGGCGCTGTCATTTCATAGGTAAGCTGCGGGCGGCGCACCAGATCGGCAGCCTTGCAGCCGGTGGTCAGCGGTGCGGTGCCGTTTGCTTCCAGAAAGGCATTGAGCGCAGGAGAGGGGGCAAGGTTGGTGTGTTCAAGGCGGTGGATTTCCTTTGTGATATGGGCGTATTTTTCCTGCATCGCAAGGAATCGCTCCTCCGGCAGCAGCCCAATCTTCCGGCCAATGGGCATCAGCCGTTCGTCGGCATTGTCCTGGCGAAGCACAAGGCGGTATTCGCTCCGGGAGGTCATCATCCGGTAGGGGTCGGAGCAGCCCTTGGACACGAGATCATCGACAAGTGTGCCGATGTAGGAGCCGGAGCGTTCGAGGATCAGCGGCTCCTTCCCCTGCACCTGCAAGGCAGCATTGATGCCGGCGACAAGTCCCTGTGCGGCGGCTTCCTCATAGCCGGAGCTGCCGTTGAACTGCCCGGCGCCGTACAAACCGCGAAGCTGCTTGCTTTCAAGCGTCGGACGCAGGGCGGTCGGGTCAACGCAGTCGTATTCAATCGCATAGGCGGGGCGCAGGATCTCGACCTGTTCAAGCCCCTTGATCGTGCGCAGGAATGCAAGCTGCACATCGGCAGGAAGTGAGCTGCTCATGCCCTGTAAATAGTATTCCTCGGTGGACAGTCCCATCGGCTCAATGAAGAGCTGGTGGCGTTCGCGTTCCGGGAAACGCACGACCTTATCCTCGATAGATGGGCAATATCTCGGCCCTACGCCTTCAATGCGGCCGGCGTAGAGCGGGGAACGGTGCAGATTTTCACGAATGACGCGATGCGTCTCGGCATTGGTGTAGGAAATGTAGCAGCTCACCTGATTGCGCATGCCTTCCGGATCGGTTTCAAAGGAAAATGGCGTAATATCGGCATCGCCGTCCTGACGCTCGAGTACATCGAAGTTGATCGAGCGCTTATGGACACGGCAGGGGGTTCCGGTCTTGAAACGGCGCATGGGAAGGTACTGCTTCAGATCTTCGCCAAGCGCATTCGCAGGAAGGGAGGCGTCCGGGCCGCTTGCATAGCTGGTTTCACCAACATGGATCTTGCCGCGCAGATAGGTACCGGTCGCAATGACCACGGCAGGTGCATGGTATTCGGTACCGAGATGTGTGACAATACCCGAAACAGTGCCATTTTCGACAAGGAGGCGGACTGCTTCGCCCTGCTTGACGAACAAATTTTCCGTTTTCTCACAGACATGCTTCATATAGGTGTGATACGCCACCCTGTCTGCCTGCACGCGCAGGCTGTGAACGGCAGGCCCCTTTCCGCGGTTGAGCATCCGGCTCTGGATAAAGGTCGCATCTGCGGCCTTTCCCATTTCACCGCCGAGTGCGTCGATCTCCCGGACAAGATGCCCCTTCGCCGTGCCGCCGATGGACGGATTGCAGGGCATATTGGCGATCTGGTCGAGCGAAATGGTCAGAAGCAGCGTCCGGCATCCGAGCCGTGCGGCTGCAAGCCCCGCTTCGACACCGGCATGTCCGGCGCCGACGACAATTACATCAAAATCCATAGCATTCTCACTTTCCCACGCAGAATCGGGAGAAAACAGTATCCACGACACGATCCGTCACACGTTCTCCGGTCAGCTCCAGCAGCGCAGCGGCCGCATCGTCAAGGCTGACCGTCACCGCATCATACGCAAGTCCCATTTGCAGCGCATCCAGCCCTTCCTGCACCGCATCCGCAGCCGCGGTCAGGCAGGTGCGCTGGCGTTCATTCGCGATGAGGCCGTCCTCCGCGGGAACAGCGCGTCTTGCCGCAAAAGCAGAGACAGCCTTTTCAAGAGCATCCATATTCTCCGCGGTTTTTGCCGAAATTTCAACTGTTTCCGCAAATCCATCCAGCTCCCCGTCCCATTTCCGGGCAAGGTCGCCCTTATTGCAAACGCAGATCGTCCTCTCACGCGGGAGCTTTCCAAGCAATGCGGCATCCTCGGCATCACAGGGCCGGCTCATGTCAAAGACCGCCAGCACAAGATCTGCCTCTCCCAGATAGGCCAGGGAGCGTTCGACGCCGATGCGTTCGATCTGTTCAGCCGTTTCGCGCACGCCGGCAGTGTCGGACAGGCGCAGGGTATACCCGCCAATGCGGATCTGCTCCTCGACCACATCCCGCGTGGTACCGGCAATATCGGTCACAATGCTCCGCTCGAATCCGGCAAGGGCATTGAACAGCGTCGATTTCCCGACATTCGGCTTGCCGGCGATCACGGTATGCAGTCCCTCCCGGAGAATGCGTCCGTAATCGTAGGTGGCGATCAGCGACCGCATTTCGCCAAGCAATGCCGTCAGCCGCGCTGCAAGGGCGCCGCCGTCCACATCCGGAATGTCCTCATCCGGATAATCCGCCCAGACAGCCAGATCGGACAGCAGCACCAGGAGCGTTTCCGAGAA
>CACZPI010000083.1 GCA_902783005.1 uncultured Ruminococcus sp.
CGCAGGCATGAATGTGAATGTGGATGCGAAAAACATCGGCGATATTATCAAGTCGCTACCGTATAAGGCTATTCTGCTGATCATCTCAATCATATCTGCATTACTGATTTTCTTGCCTGATACTATTCTAAAGAGGATGTTTCTTTTGGATTTCAGAGACAAAATAGGAACATTTCTTGGAATCATCTTTATTATTTCCTTTTGCCTTACTGTTTATCTTTATATTTCATCTTTTATTCGCAGCCAGCGAATCAAAAGGGCGCTGTCGGGTAAGAAAGCAATAGCAAAAATAAGTGAGTTATCGTCTCTTGAAAAGCAGCTTGTATGCTATATGTATCATAATCCTGAAAAAACAACTTTTCTGCCAAGTTCTAATCCAACTATTGCCAGCTTAAAGCATAAACTCATAATTGCTGAAACAAGCAATGTTGGCTCTATGTTAGGATTAGAACAGATTTATCCATTTCATCTTCATCCGTGGGTTATAGAAACAATCAAAAAGAAACCGGATATTCTTCGTGGAATACCCCATGGTCTACCGACCATATTTGCAGATTATCAAGATATATATTCTATTCCAATAATGTAAGGAGGTGCCGCAGGCATGAGCATCACTGAAACCACAGAAAAGCGCTTTGAATCCGACATCCACGCCGCCATGCTGCAAGGGGGCTACACGGTCAATTCTGACCCATACGATGCGAAAAACGCGCTCTACCTCGACACGCTGATCCGCTTTATCAAGGCGACACAGCCGAAGTCGTGGCAGCGCTTCGAGCTGCAAAGCGGCACGCCGGAGAAGTTCGCAAATGCGTTTCAAAATGCCGTGGAAATGGACGGGCTGCTGTCTGTCCTCCGCAACGGCTTCAAGCACCGGGGCATCCCGTTCCGTGTCTGCTATTTTCAGCCGGAATCCACCCTCAACCAGACCGCACTCGACAACTACGCCGCCAATGAGATCACCGTCAACCGCCAGTGGTTTTACTCGGCGGACTGCCATAGATCCGTGGATATGGTCATCGCCGTGAACGGCATCCCGGTCTTCGCATTCGAGCTGAAAAATCAGTACACCGGGCAGGACATCGAGGACGCCAAGCGCCAGTGGATGTATGACCGCGATGCGCGGGAGCTGTGTTTCCGCTTCAACAGCCGCATTCTTGCCTATTTCTGCGTAGACCAGCTCGAAGCCTGCATGACCACCAAGCTCGACGGCAAGAATACCTTTTTCCTGCCCTTCAATCAAGGCAGCAATGGTGCAGGCAATGACGGCGGCAAGGGCAATCCCGCTAACCCGAACGGCTACCCTACTGCTTATCTCTGGGAAGACGTTTTCCGGAAAGATAGCATGATGGACATTTTGCAGAAGTTCATGAGCTTCCGCAAGGATAAGAAAATGCTACTGTTTCCCCGTTTTCATCAGCTTCATGTTGTCCGCAGCCTGATCGCGCATGTGCGGGAGAATGGCGCCGGGCATAACTATCTCATCCAGCACAGCGCCGGTTCCGGCAAGTCCAATTCCATCGCATGGACGGCGTACCGGCTGGCGGCACTGTTCGATGCCAACGACAAGCCGATCTTTTCAAGCGTCATCATCGTCACTGACCGCCGTGTGCTGGATGCACAGTTGCAGGAGACGATTTCCGGGTTTGACCACAAGCTCGGCGCGATCGAGACCATTGACGAGAAGAAAACCTCGAAAGACCTGCGGGATGCGATCAACGACGGCGTGCGGATCATCGTCACGACCTTGCAAAAATTCCCGGTCATCTATACCGAGGTGGACAAGGTCGCCGGACGGAATTTCGCCGTCATCGTGGACGAGGCGCATTCCTCGCAGACCGGCAGCTCCGCGATCAAGCTGAAAACAGCCCTTGCCGATACCGAACAGGCGCTCCGGGAGTATGCCGAGATCGAGGGAAAGGCGGAGGACGAGATCGACCGCAGCGACAAGATCGTGCAGGAGATGCTGACACACGGCAAGCACCCGAATCTGTCCTTCTTTGCGTTCACAGCCACACCGAAGTCGCAGACACTGGAAATGTTCGGTGAGCCGTGGGCGGACGGGAGCTTTCACCCGTTCCATATCTACAGTATGCGGCAGGCAATTGAGGAGGGCTTTATCCTCGATGTATTGCGCAATTACATGACCTACAAGACCTGCTATCGCATTGCCAAGAACACGCCGGAAAATCCGGAACTGCCGGAGAGCCGCGCGACTAAACTCATCAAGAAATATCAGAAACTGCACCCCTACAACATCAGCCAGAAGGCAGCGATCATTGTCGAGACCTTCCGGGAGACCACCCGCCACAAGATCGGCGGCAAGGGAAAAATGATGGTCGTGACGGATTCCAGACTTGCTGCGGTGCGCTATTTCCATGAGATCAAGCGGTATATTGCCGAGCATCAGTATACAGATCTGGACGTGCTGACAGCATTTTCCGGCACTGTGCAGGACGGTGAGGAGGAATACACGGAAAGCTCTCTCAATGTCCGCAAGGATGGCAGCCACATCGCTGAATCGCAAACTAAGGCGGAATTCCATGATAACTTCAATGTGCTGGTCGTTGCGGAGAAGTATCAGACTGGCTTTGATGAACCGCTGTTGCACACAATGATAGTTGACAAGAAGCTGAAGGGGGTCAAGGCTGTGCAGACGCTCTCCCGTCTGAACCGCACCTGTGCCGGGAAAAATGATACATTCATCCTTGACTTTGCCAATACGCAGGAGGATATCCTTGCGGCGTTCCAGCCGTTCTATCAAGAGACATTTCTGGAGCAGGAAGTCAATGTAGACCTGATCTATCAGACCGAGCGAGAACTGCTGAACTATGCGATATATACGAATGTGGACATCGACAACTTTATTACTGTCTGGAATCAGCATGGCATTCAGGATTCTGTTGCAATGGGTAGGATGACCAGTGCATTGAAGCCTATCACCGACCGCTACAACAATAAGAACCCGGAGGAGCGTTACCAGTTCCGCCGCCTTGTTCGTAATTTCATCAAGTGGTATGGCTATATCACACAGGTCGTCAGAATGTTCGATGCGGATATGCATAAGGAGTACAACTTCCTGCGGTATCTTCTGCACCTGCTCCCTGCTGAGAAGGATGACCCTGTTGACCTCGAAGGCAAGCTGAAGCTCGAATACTACAAGCTACAAAAGACCTTTGAGGGTGAGATAAAGCTCGAAAACCTTGACGGCGAGTACGTCCCTGCCAAGCAGAAGGGCGGCGCAGGCAAGCAGAAGAAAAGCACCCTGGACGAGCTGCTTGACAGGATCAACGAGCAGTACAAGGGCGCATTCACAGAGGCGGACAGGGTGATCCTCGGTGCGCTGCATGACAAGCTGCTGAAAAATCAGAAGCTCATGAATTCTGCCGGAACGACCGATCCTGTCATCTTTACAGAGAGTATCTTCCCACAGGCATTCGGTGAAGCGGCTATGGAGAGCTACACGGAATCGCAGGAGAGCTACGAATCGCTGTTCACAGACAAAAACAAGTACAATGCGATCATGAGTGCGCTTGCCGGGGTGATCTATCGGGAGTTGCGGAAACGCAGAGAAGAAAATATAGAGTGAACTAAGTTAAGTGCAAGCACCTATCACGCATGTGGTGGGTGCTTTTTGTTTGTCCCACACTTCATACATTCCCCCCTCGGAATATTTCTAACATGCTACCAAGTCCACCGGAACCTCGCAAGAGTGTGATTTCCGGTGATTGCAAACCCGCTTGCAGGATGATTGCAGACTGTTTGCATTTGCAAAATCCGCAAAACCTCACAGCTATGTGGGATCCGCAGTCTGTTCGTTTGTTAGTAAAATTGCAGAGGAGAGCGTAGCGGATCACATTTTGGTTCTGAAATCTATTCAGATGCAAAAAGAATACTGCTCCCACATTTTTACACAGTCCTCTGTTCCGATCACGAACAGAGGACAATTGATTTACAGAAAGAAGGTCGATACAATGGAAAAAGAAAATCCGCCTGTCGGCTACGATGACGCGGTCTACCGTGAGCCGTACTTCACAAAGGACGGCTGTCTCTACGAGGCGGTCGAAAAGAAAGGAGAGATCAGAATGGTCAAGCTGTGTGATTACATCCCGGTTTTGAAATCGGAAATCACCTACGATGACGGCACGGAGCAGCATAAGTTCTTTGAGATCAGCGCTGTCCATGCAAGCGGAATTGTCATGCCGACGGTCAGAGTCAGCGCCGAGGAGATGAACAGTATGAAGTGGCTGCTTGAGAAGTGGGGCGCACTCGGTTCTTTCTCTCCGCGCAACAACACGCAGGGCAAGATCCGACATGCGATCACGCTCACGAAGTCAGAGGTCACGTTCCGCACGGTGTATCATCAGATGGGGTGGAGAAAAATTGGCGGAGCATATTTTTATCTATTGCCGATGGAGGACAGCCCTCACACAGTCGTGTTGCAAGGCAAGCTGAACGGTTACCGGTTCCCCGCAACATGCAGCGAGGAAGATGTGTTCTATCTCACTGCCATGTTGGAGGACAGCTTTCTGCCACAGCGCGTGATGCTGCCGCTGCTTGCTGTGACATTTCTCTCACCGCTGAATCATTTTCTGAAAGCCGCAAGCTGTGAACCGAAGTTCATTGCCGCTCTCGTCGGCAAGACCGGCACGCGCAAATCGACAACGACGGCGCTGTTCTGTTCGTTCTTTGGCAGCTTCACGGCGAGCAGTCTGCCGATGTCATTCCACGATACCGCGAACAGCATCCTTGCGAACGTGTACTATCTGAAAGATGTGTTGACGTGCGTGGATGACCTGCATCCGTCCGGGATGTTCGGTGATATGGAGATGAAGAACACGGCGCAGAATCTCTCACGCTTCTACGGCGACCGCATCGGACGTGCACGGATGAACAGCAAAGCAGAACTCCAGCCCTCCAAGCCACCGACCGGTATATGCATGGTGACGGCGGAGTACATTCCGGAGATCTCGCAGAGTGGACTTGCGCGGTACTTTATGATCGAACTGAAAGAACGTGATGTGCAGCTTGATCTGATGACGGAGTATCAGCAGCTTGCAGCGGAGGGTGTACTTGCTGGAATCATGCGCAGTTATGTAGATTGGATTCGTGTAACATACCTGCATGACGATGTGCGATTCATTCGCACGCTTGCAGATACATTTCAGAAGCAGCGCAGTCAGATCATTGCTGAGCTGCATCGCAGAAATCTTTTCGTTCATACCAGAGTGCCGGACACGCTTGCGCATCTGCAAATCGGTTTTGATTTTCTGCTGCACTTCTTGTGTGCAAAGGATCAGATCAATGCAGAAGCAGTTGAAAAGTTACGTTTGGATTTTGCAGAGTGTCTCTTACAGAACGCAGCGCACAGTGCACAGCTTGTGGAGAGCGAAAACATCACGTTTCAATTTTGTGAGAAGCTGAAAAGCCTGTTCGACAGCGGACGCTGCTATGTGCTGCGCATTGGTCAGGAGCAGGAGACTATGTGCAAAGGATTTATCGGCTATGAGGACAGCGACCATTACTATCTGGTCATGGACGCAGCGCTCTCCGAGGTGAAAAAGCTGGCGAAGGAGATGGGCGAGCACTTCTCCATCGGGCGCAACGGATTGATCCAGCAGCTTGTGGAGGACGGCATCATTGTGACAAAGGGCAAGCGCAACACCACGACGATCCGCGTGACGAACACCAAGCAGATGAGCGTTGCAGTCTTCGACAAGGCAAAACTGCCGAAATGACAGTTTTCGATTTGTAGCCGGTTTGTGCCGCCTCTCTCTGAGAGGGACAGGTATCCGGCCGCAAGCAGTAAAAGCCCGTGTGATCGAACGTCGCGCATTTGAGGGCGGTACAGGAAGGGGGTGATGGTGATGTGCAGGTGATATGTTATTCAAAGGGATTATTTAGAGCCTGTATGTCTATTGCAGGTTAAAGCGCCGACACCGGCGCGATCACACCTGCCGGCAAAGCCGGCAGGAAATCAGGTACTATTTCAGGTGGTCAAAACGCAGTTTTTCAGGTGCTGTATATATAGCTTGTGTTACTCCTGCATTCACCTATACAGCAAAAAGTCCCGAAATCATAAGAAAACAAGCAGGCTTTACCGTATGATATAAAGGAGGAGATGTTTTTATGAGCAAAAAGGAAAGACAGGCTGTCTGGCTCTATCCAAAGACCAGACAGCTCATCAAGGAGCATTATCAGAATGACAACTGCCGTTCCGAGAGCGAGTTCATTGAGAAGGCTGTCAAATTTTATACCGGCTATCTCGACAGCAATTCTGGATGTGCGACAGAATACATGGCGACCGTCCTCACCTCAATTATCGAAGCGATTATTAAGGGAACAGAGAACCGCATGAACCGAAATCTGTTCAAACTCGCTGTCGAGACCGACATGATTGCACAGCTTATTGCTGCCGGATCTCAGATTAGTTCCGAAACACTTGCACGCCTTCGGAGCATGTGCGTCGAAAATGTCCGGAGGCTGAACGGAAGCATATCCGTGGAAGAAGCTGTGCGCTATCAGCAGGAGGATAACTGATGGGGAAGAAGATCCGGACAGGCATCAGCATTAACTGCGAGCTGCTCGCAGACTGCGATCGTTATCTGAAGGGATGTGACTGTTCAAATCGCTCAGAACTAATTGAGCAGGCGCTGCGCTTCTACCTTGCCACCCGCGAAGTGGAGCAGTGTTCTGATCTGCTTGTGCCTGAGCTTGCAGAGTGCATTGCAGCATCAAGTGATAAGGGCATCACGAAAATTTCCAAGGGGCTGTTCCGCTATGCCGTCGAGGTCGAGCTGCTGATTCTGCTCACCGCTGAGGTGCTCGATGTGCAGGGAAAAGATCTCCGGGCACTCCGGAGACAGGCCATTGAAAACGTCCGTCAAGCCCGCGGTCGGGTGGATCTGGACGAACTTTGCAGATGGCATAGCAGAGAAAAAGGGCGTAACGAATCGTGACATCCTTGTCAAATTTTCGGCGAACGAATCGTTCACCATTATCTCAGATACCGTATCGGTATGCGAGTCAAGGGGTATACATAGTGAGCTACACAGACAAGAATAGCTGATTATGTAAAATAATCCAGCCCATACTAAACACAGAAAACTGTTCGCTTACAACAGAAAGGGGGACTGATACATTGGAGGTCTACAACAAACAGGACATCGGCTTCATCGAGGTGTGGATGACGCATGAGGAGCAGGAGAAGTTCGACAGGATCGAGCTGACACGGAAGCTTCTCGGCCACTATCAGCCGGGGAAGAAGTGCAAGGTTGCATTTTTCCTCTCCGGTGATCGGGATCTGGAGGAGCAGACGGAGGGGCTGCTCTGCATGAATCTGTAAGTGATCTGCGCATCCGGCAGAGGGATACTGCCGGATGCGCATTTCTCTGTTCACGGTCTGATAAAAACATTCCCAACATTTTTATTGAGTTTGCCTATTGCTTTTTCCACAGATATATGGTACAATGATGATGAACAAATCTATAAAATCTAAAATCAATATTGACAGAAAGGAGAATCGCCCATGAGAGAACACTACCGCATCGCCGGATACTGCCGCATCTCGGTAGACGATGAGCTCGACAGGGACAACACCTCGATCGAGAACCAGAAGGCGATCATCGAGGACTTTGTACGCCGGAAATTTCCGGACAGTCAGCTCGACTTCTACGAGGACCGCGACCGCTCCGGCTATACCTTTGAGCAGCGTGAGGGCTATCAAGCGCTCCGCCGAAAAATGTTTCAACACGAATACGACATCCTCATCATCAAGGATTTCTCACGCTTCTCCCGCCGCAACAGCAAAGGTCTGGTCGAGCTGGAGGACTTGCGTGACATCCAGATGCGCATTATTTCCATTGGAGACAGCATCGACTATCCAACGTTCGATGACTGGATGTCGATCCAGTTCCGTTTCCTCGTCAATGAGATGCCCGTCACCGATACCTCCAAGAAGGTACGCAATGTCATCCGCCGGCGGCAGGAGGAGGGAAAATGGGTGTGCGCTGCTCCTTACGGCTACATCCTGCGCAATACAAAGAATCTGCAATTCGAGATCGACGAGTCTGCCGCCGAGGTCGTGCGGGAGATCTTCCGGCTGTACAGCGTGGGCTGGGGCTACAAGCGCATTGCCAACCACCTGACAGACCAGCACATCCCCACGCCTCGTATGGCCGAAAAACTTCGCAAGGAAAACGCCGGCGAGGAGTGCCGTCTACACCCGAAGACGGCATGGAGCAATGTTACCATCAGTGAAATTCTCTCCAATGATTTCTACATCGGCACGCTCCGGCAGGGAAAGTACCGTCGTAAGAAGATCAACGGCAGCGATCTGCGGATGGAGGAGGTCGATCATCTTATCTTTGAGAACAACCACCCGCCCATTGTCGATTTCAAGCTGTTCGCCACCGTGCAGGAGCAGATGAAGAAGCGCACAACTTCACACTATCGGGGCGTGAAGAAATACGACAATCCCTACTCCGGCTATCTGTTCTGCGGTGACTGCGGCAGTCCGATGTTTGCCATGAGCCGTGATGACCTTGCACCTGCCTACCGCTGCGGCACCTACCACAAGCGCGGGCTCAAGGCGTGCAGCTCCCATCACACCAGAGTAGATGCCCTCGACAAGCTGCTCAAGGAGTTTGTGCAGAAGGTCAGAGATAATTCTGAAACGATGCTCCAGAGTTTGCAGGAATCCATTGATCGGGAGCAGAAGGAAACCTCCTCCAGCAAATCCGTCATTGAACTGCTGGATGCACAGATGAACGATGCCCGTGATGAGATGAAGCTCCTGACCCGTCAGCATGCGAAGGATGTCGCAAAGCATCCGGAGCGCGAGGAGCTGCTGGATGAAATTTACACCGAGCAGATGGACGAGCTGACGCTCCGCATCGAGGGACTGCGCAACCAGATGCAGCTTGCCGCTGACAAGCACAATGCCATCATCAACGTCAACCGCACGGCAAAGACCGTCATGCAGATCTTCGACGAGATCCTGCAAAAGGATGCGCTCACAAAGGCAGACATCGACTTCATCATTGACCGCATCATTGTCTACACAGACCGTATCGACATCCAGCTAAAGCCCGACATTGACGAGCTGCTGCGGTGCGGAATGCCAGAGGAGCTGACGCTCGAACCAGTCGGAACTGCCGTAAATTTTAAGCCGGACACCGAGGATTGTAACAGGCTCCCCGAAATCGCCCATTTTACGACCAGTCGGGGCGCTATTCTCAGTGTCAATGTTATCAGCAAGGGCGACCCCCTCGAAATCTACACAAACACCGACGGTGAGGTGATCTTCAAGAAATACTCTGCGATCGCGGAGCTTGGGGAGAATGCCGTGCAGGTTGCGGAGATCATGCGCAGCCTTGCCGGATGCCCGGTCGTTGTGTTTGACCGCGATCATGTGGTCGCAACCTCCGGCGTCACCAAGCGTGAATTCCAGGAGCGCCGCGTCTCCCCGGAGCTCGAAGCGCTGATGGAGGAACGCCGCCAGTATTACGCCGACGGCTCGGCCAAGCCGCTTTGCCCGGTGGAGGGCATGCCGCAGCCGTCCCTTGCGGCTGTCCCCATTCTCTCGTCAGGCGATGTGACCGGCGCTGTGGCATTCCTCTCCGGCAGCGATGCCCAGAGCCCCACCGAAACCCAGAAATCCCTTGCCACCGCTGCCGCGCAGTTCCTCGGCAGGCAGCTTGATGCCTGATCCCACACATCCCCCAAGGCGCTGTGAAGGGCGCATTCTGCCATCGTATTTCTGGTGTCCATCCAGAAATACGATGGCTTTTTTTTGCTGCGCTGTCACACTTCTCCCCCTTTCTGCGACTTACTATATGAGAGGACAAAGCGCTTGCCTCTGAAAGGAGGGTTCCACTATGAATGACGCCGAGCTGCGGGCGCTGATCGAAGCGTACAGCAGCTATGTCTATACGATCGTCTGGAGCTGTCTGCACGGTGCCGGCACGA
Organism: uncultured Ruminococcus sp.; assembly: GCA_902783005.1. Taxonomy (GTDB): domain Bacteria; phylum Bacillota; class Clostridia; order Oscillospirales; family Ruminococcaceae; genus UBA3855. The sequence goes on from CACZPI010000083.1 coordinate 9,970, forward strand.
GGGAGGATGCAGACGAATGCGTCAGCGATGTATTCGCGGAGGTCTGGCTGCACCGGCAATCCGCGCCCCCCGACAATCTCCGGGCTTACATCGGCGCGGTCGCCCGGAACAAGGCCGTCAGCCGCTTCCGGCAGCTTACTGCGCACGGCACGCCGGTTTCCCTGGACGATGAGCATACACCGGAGCCGCATTCCGGGGAGGACATTGCCGCCGGTGCAGAAGCGGCTGCGATCCGGCAGATCTTGCTTGACTGCGTGGCTTCGCTCGGTGAGCCGGATGCCCGGATCGTGATGCAGTATTATTTTTACCGGCGCACGGCCAGGGAAATTGCCGGGATGCTCGGCATGAAGCCCGCTGCTGTCCGCCAGCGCCTGCACCGTGCGGCAAAACGCCTGCGGGTGCTGCTGGAAGAACAACAAATCAAGCCCTGAGAAAAGGAGGTTATCGCAATGTTACGAAACTATTTCAAGCTGCTCGGCCGTCCCGACAGCAAGACCCTTGAACGGCTGACGCAGGAATTCCCCGGGCAGCCGGATACCGGGCGCATTTTTGCCATGACGCAGGCGCGGCTGCATGCCGGGGAGGAGGAGCGCTTCATTGCTTCTGAATCCCGCCGTCCGCGGTGGCATTACGCTGCCACGATCGCGGCGGCGCTCACCTTCGTCATCGGCTCTGCTGCCGCAGGTACCTTCCTGCTGCATCCGCCGGCACAGCCCGAACAGCCTGCCCTGGAAGCGCAGGCCCCGGCGGAAACAACGTCCGCTTCTTCGGAAACTACATCCGCCCGGGCAGAAACGACCACGGCAGCCGGGGAAACAACGGCGGAAGAGAGGACGGAAACGACTGCTGCGGCGGCTGAAACGGCTGCGGAGATGACGGAGGGGATTTCCACGAGTGTACAGGAAATTGTGGAAAGTTCGCCGGAGACAGTCACGACTGCTGTGAAGGCCGCGGAACCCGAGGTACACACATGGCTCCGGCAGGATCAGCTTGCCGTTGTGAACGAAACAACAGCGGAATCAGAACCGGTCATCCGTACCACACCGCCAGCCGAAACGCTCCTGCCCGAGAAAACGGGCGATCCCATTCTCCTGCATAATGGCGCATTTCAGTTGATCCCCAACTCCCACAATCTGCCCTATCCCAATAATATTGAAATTTGTGCGGGGTACGCTTCCTCCGGCACATCGACCACGCGCTATGCGCCGACATGGCTCCCCGACGGTTTCACGGCAGAGTTTGAAAACATGCAGGAAACCGATGAATTGCAAAACCTGGTCGCAACGAACCTGTGTATTTATGGTTCCGACACAAATGTCTCTCCGGATACATCATCAAGCCGCTCTACGATCTGGTATGCGCATTTTCCGGTTCAGGAGCAGGCAACAATCACGGGATTTGACCGCATCACGGACTATACCTATGCCGAAACTGCGGTCGGAAGCTCCCCGGCCGTGGAGCTCTATGTAACCAGAAACAATCCCAACAACCCCTTTAGCCACTGTCTGGTCTGGTGTGACACAGATTACGCCTATATGCTGACAAGCTGTAATGTTGACCTTTCTCTCGACACCCTCATCCGGATGGCCGAATCCGTTTCTCCCATTGCGTGAATTTTCCAAAAGGTTTATCTTCTTCAAACAACCACCCCCTGCGGAACATCTCCGCAGGGGGTGGGGGCTTCGCCCAATAAGAAAAAGCCCGCCCCCGCAAGGGGGTGGGCTTTACTTGTCCGATGTCAGCGATCAGTCGTTGTACATCTTGGTGAGTCTGGTCAGGTAATCGTAACGATCCTTTGCATTCTCGACAGCGTTGTTGAACAGCACCTCTGCACGCTCCGGATTCTCACGAGCCAGACGATTGTAACGAACCTCACCCATCAGGAAGTTCTTGTACTCCTCAGTGTTCGGAGCCTTGGAATCCAGAATGAACGGATTCTTGCCTTCCTTCTTGAGATCCGGGTTGTAACGGTACAGGTGCCAGTAGCCGGCCATAACTGCCTTCTTCTCCTCAGCCTGTGCGGTTGCCATACCGGTCTTGATGCCGTGGTTGATGCACGGTGCGTAAGCAATGATGATGGACGGGCCGTCATATGCCTCTGCCTCGCGGATCGCCTTCAGGCACTGGGCCTGGTCTGCACCCATTGCGATGTGTGCAACGTATACATAGCCGTAGCTCATGGCAATGCCGGCCAGATCCTTCTTCTTGACAACCTTACCTGCTGCTGCGAACTGTGCGATTGCACCGGTCGGAGTAGCCTTGGATGCCTGTCCGCCGGTATTGGAGTAAACCTCGGTATCGAATACCATGATGTTTACGTTCTTGCCGGATGCGATGACATGATCCAGACCGCCGAAGCCGATATCATATGCCCAGCCGTCGCCGCCGAAGATCCACTGGCTCTTCTTGCGCAGGTAATCCTTCTCAGCCAGGATTGCCTTTGCTCTGTCGCAGTCGCACTGCTCCAGAACTGCAACCAGCTTCTCGGATGCCGGAGTATTGGCAGCACCGTCATTGACAGTTGCCAGGTACTCCTCGGCTGCTGCCTTGACCTCTTCCTTCTGCGCGTTCTCTGCCAGATCCTTGACCTTGGCAATCACGCGGTTTCTCAGGGTCTCCTGACCCAGGAACATACCGTAACCGAACTCGGCATTGTCCTCGAACAGGGAGTTCGACCAAGCCGGGCCATAGCCCTTCTTGTTGACGGTGTACGGAGTGGACGGTGCGGAGTTGCCCCAGATGGAGGAGCATCCGGTTGCGTTTGCGATATACATTCTGTCACCGAAGAGCTGGGTAATCAGCTTTGCATACGGAGTCTCGCCGCAGCCTGCGCATGCGCCGGAGAATTCGAGCAGCGGCTGCTTGAACTGGGAGCCCTTGACAGTAGCCTCGGTGAACTTCGCGGTAACCTCGGGCTTGATGTCCTTGGTCTGGCCGAAGTTGAAGGCCTCCTGCTGGTCGAGCTGAGACTCGAGCGGCTTCATGACGAGGGTCTCTGCCTTCTTGTTTGCCGGGCATACGTTGGAGCATACGCCGCAGCCGGTGCAGTCGAGAACAGAAACGGTCATGCCGAACTTCAGATCGCCGATGGCCGGCTTCATAGCAGCGAGCTTCATGGAAGCCGGTGCTGCGGCAGCCTCCTCGGGAGTCAGGGTAACCGGACGCAGAACTGCATGCGGGCAGACATATGCGCACTGGTTGCACTGGATGCAGGAATCCGGATTCCAGGACGGAACGGTCACTGCAATGCCGCGCTTCTCAAATGCAGCAGAGCCCAGCGGAGAGGTGCCGTCTGCGAGCTTCACGAAGGTGGAAACCGGCAGCTTGTCACCCTGCTGTGCGTTGCACGGGATCTGGATGTTGTTGACAAAGTCCTCGAGCTCCTTGTTGGCAGCGGTAACCTTGTCCATGCCCATCTTGGTGTCCGGAGCATCCTTCCAGGAATCCGGAACCTGAACCTCTACGAGACCCTTCCAGCCGGCATCAATTGCATTCCAGTTCTTCTCAACGACATCCTGACCCTTCTTGGCGTAGGACATCTCAGCGGCAGCCTTCATGTACTTCAGGGCATCCTCGAACGGGATGATGTCAGCGAGCTTGAAGAATGCAGACTGGAGAATGGTGTTGATTCTGGTGCCCATGCCGGTCTCCTGGCCGAGCTTGATGCCGTTTACGGTGTAGAACTTGATGCCGTTCTGTGCGATGTAGCGCTTTACCTGACCCGGCAGGTGCTTCTCCAGACCTTCCTGATCCCAGATGGTGTTCAGCAGGAAGGTACCGCCCGGCTTGATGTCGGAAACCATATCGTACTTGTCGATATAGCTCTGGTTATGACATGCCACGAAGTCAGCCTTGTTGATGAGGTAGGTGGACTTGATGGGCGTATCACCGAAGCGCAGGTGAGATACGGTAACACCGCCGGACTTCTTGGAGTCGTAGGAGAAATATGCCTGTGCATACTTGTCGGTGTGGTCACCGATGATCTTGATGGAGTTCTTGTTTGCACCAACGGTACCGTCGGAGCCGAGACCCCAGAACTTGCAGGAAATGGTGCCTGCCGGAGCAGTATCCGGAGAGAAGGAATCATCCAGGGACAGATGGGTTACATCGTCGTTGATACCCAGAGTGAAGCGCTTCTTCTCGGTGTTCTTGAAGACTGCGATGATCTGGTTCGGGGTGGTGTCCTTGGAACCGAGACCGTAGCGGCCGGTGAAGATCTTGACTGCATCGAACTTGGTGCCCTTGAGAGCAGCAACAACGTCCAGATACAGCGGCTCGCCGAGAGAGCCGGGCTCCTTGGTTCTGTCGAGTACAGAGATCTGCTTTACAGTGTCCGGGAGAGCCTCAACGAGCTTCTCGGCAACGAACGGTCTGTACAGACGAACGCGAACCATGCCGACCTTCTGGCCGTTGGCATTCAGGTAATCCACAGTCTCCTCTACGGTATCCATAACGGAGCCCATAGCGATGATAACATGCTCGGCATCCGGTGCGCCGTAGTAGTTGAACAGCTTGTAGTTGGTGCCGATCTTCTCATTGACCTTGTTCATGTACTTCTCGACAACTGCCGGGAGTGCATCGTAGTAGGTGTTACATGCCTCACGAGCCTGGAAGAAGATATCCGGGTTCTGAGCAGAACCGCGCTGTACCGGGTGGTTCGGGTTCAGTGCATTATCGCGGAAGCGCTGTGCAGCCTCCCAGTTGAGCATATCGGCCAGATCCTTGTCATCCCATACCTCGATCTTCTGGATCTCGTGGGAGGTGCGGAAGCCGTCGAAGAAGTGCAGGAACGGAACTCTGCCTTCGATGGTGGACAGATGTGCAACGGCTGCCAGATCCATAACCTCCTGCGGGTTGGAGGAGCAGAGCATTGCATAGCCGGTCTGACGACAGGCATAAACGTCAGAGTGGTCACCGAAGATGTTCAGTGCATGAGAAGATACGCAGCGTGCAGAAACGTGAATGACGTTCGGCAGCAGCTCGCCGGCGATCTTGTACATGTTCGGGATCATCAGCAGCAGACCCTGGGAAGCGGTGTAGGTTGTGGTCAGGGCACCTGCGGACAGGGAACCGTGAACGGCACCGGCAGCACCGGCCTCAGACTGCATCTCAACTACGGTCACAGGATCGCCGAAGAGATTCTTCTTGTCGTGTGCAGACCAGGTGTCGGTAACCTCGGCCATTACGGAAGACGGTGTGATCGGGTAGATCGCAGACAGATCCGTAAACGGATACGAAGCCCAAGCGGCCGCGTTGTTGCCGTCCATGGTTTTCATTTTTCTTGCCATAGGATTTTTCCTCCTGAATAAATGATTCTTGTTTGGCACGGTTAACATGCCTTACAATATAATAATAACACAAATCCGCCTTTTTGTAAATACCCATTTTGTAGAAATTTACGGACTTTTTTGCATAATTTCCACAATATTCACATCTATTTTACCATGTTAAAGTCATAACAAGCAGCGAGATGCACAAATACTCTGTGCTGAAAGTATACACAATCACCAAAGATTCCCCGGCGGGGTTATTTTTTTGGCAAATTCACTTGACGAAAAGGCAGTTTTGCATTATAATATTAGTAGTGTTATATATACGGATCACGTATCATTAACACTCGTTTTGTTGTCTCCTTTCTTTTGTTCTACACAAAAATTGCTTTCATCTGTTCTTGGCACCGGGATCCTTGATCCCGGTATTTTTTTGTGCGTGTGCGTGGCCGCACTGGCCAGACGCGGACAGAGTTCCTTGGTAATCGGAAGTTTCTGGCTCGCGCTCAGACATTGTTGCAGCTATCCCCCTTCGGCTGCGCCGAGAGGGGGATAGCTGTCGGAAGTACAGGTATTGATAGAGGCGTTGGAAGGCAGGCATTGGTGTGAGAATTCTATGGATTCTGAAAAGCATCCTCCCTCCGGATCACCGGAGGGAGGATTCGTTATACGCCGGCAGGCAGCTTATACTTTTCGGAGAACTGCTCGAAATTGTCATTGAAGTTCTTATTGCCGAACTTCACCTTATTCAGATAATCGTGCGTCTCGAACATATTATGCGAGGTCTCAATGACGGACACTGCGATATTGGAGCAATGATCGGACACGCGCTCATAATCATTGAGAATATCCGCCAGCACAAAGCCTGTTTCAATGGTGCAGGTGCCCTTCTGGAGGCGCTTGACATGGTTGGCCTTGATGTCGCGTGTCAGGTAGTCGATCACCTGTTCAAGCGGCTCGATATTGGCGGCATCCGACTGGTTCAGCGTCCGGTACACCTCAAAGGTATTGTTGAGGATCTCGGTAATGGCATCGGTCAGGATCTTCATTTCCTCCTGTGCCGGATCCGAGAAGTGCAGCTCCTCGTCATGGATCTCCTTGGCGCTCTGGGCTATATTGATCGCGTGGTCACCCAGGCGTTCAAAATCTCCGATGGCTCTGAGCACCCGCGAGGAAACCTGGCTGTCAGGTGCAGACAAGGCCTGCGTGGACAGCTGCACCAGCGTTGAACCGATGCGATCCTCGAAATTGTCGAGCTTATCTTCATTTTCGTAGACCTGCTCATGCTTCTTTTCGTCGAAATCCGTCAGCAGCGAAATGCTCATGAGCACCGTCTCCTTGGCAAGCTCTGCCATCCGGAGGGATGCCTCCGCGCATTCTGCCACGGCCACAGACGGTGTGGTCAGCAGGCGGCGGTCAAGCAAAGTATGCTGCTTCTTGGGCTTTTCGTGGACCTCGCCCTTGTCGGGGAGAATGATGTTGGCGATCTTCTCAAGTCCCTTGGAGAAGGGCAGCAGGAGAATGGTGGTCAGGACATTGAAGACGGTATGGACGATGGCGATGCCGACGGAATTGATGATCCAGTCCGAGAAGGCGAAGCCGAAGATCATATCCAGGATCTCATAGACCGTCAGGAAAAAGACCGTACCGATGACATTGAAGGCGATATGGATGACGGCGACCTTCTTGGCATTGCGGTTGACGCCGAACGAGGAGATCAGTGCGGTCACGCAGGTACCGATATTCTGACCCATGATGATCGGAATGGCCATGCCGAAGGTGATCGTGCCGGTATTCTCCGCAAGGGTCTGGAGGATACCGATGGAGGCTGCCGACGACTGGATGATGCCGGTGACAACAGTGCCGACGAGCACGCCGAGGATCGGGTTGTCGAACTTCATCAGGAGCTGCTGGAATTCCGGGGAATCCTTCAGCGGTTCCACGGCATCCTTCATCAGCACCATGCCGTACATCAGCACGGCAAAGCCCACGAGAATGCTGCCGATGTCATGCTTGCGCGTATTTCCGTTGCTTTTCGACATCATCAGCACCGCGCCGACGAGGGCGAAGATCAGGGAGAAGTATTCCGGGTTGAGGAGGGACAGCCACAGCGGGCCCTCGGTATCCACACCCATCAGGCACAAAAGCCATGTGGTGAAGGTCTTGCCGATATTCGCGCCGATGATGACGATGACTGTCTGACTGACCTCCATAACGCCGCAGTTGACCAGTCCAACCAGCATGACGGTCAGCGAGGAGGAGGATTGCAGCACGATCGTAATGCCCGTGCCGAGCAGCAGCGACAGCCACCAGCTCGAGGTCAGCTTCTTGAGCGCCTGCTCCATCTTGCCGCCGGCCATCTTTTCAAGTCCCGAGGACATGACGCTCATGCCGTAGAGGAAGAAGGCCAGACCGCCGATGACCATGATGACAGCGAGTACAATATCCTTGACGTCCATACGGATTCCACCTTTCGGATTAAATTCGGATTTATGGATTCTTGTTGACGAGGACTGTTCCGAAGTCCTGCTTCTATTATAAAGGGGAAGGCTGAAAGCTGCCTTAAAACCCCGGAATTTTCTGCAAGTATTACATAACGCGCTTTCCCGATAAGTATACCATTCCTTCATCAAATATAAAGCAAGCATATGTTAAATCCGTGTTAAATCCGACAAATTTCGTGCCCAAAACTGTACGCCCCGCAAGTACAGTCGTATTTGCCAAAAATACGGACGGAGGCCGGGGAAAGTTTGTCTCTATTTCCAATTGATTTTCGGGGGTAATTATCATATAATTAGATATGTGTGATTCTGTCTTTCAGGAAGGAGGGTTTCTATGGCAACGGCAGTCGGACGCTGGAATCAGGCCGATCCGATGACCGGCGGAGAAGCGCTGATCTGGAATGCGCTGCGATCCTCCCCCTGGCTTCAGGATGAAGCATGGACGCTGCTGGATCAGCCGCATATCAATGATGTCAAGCCGGATTTCATTCTGACGCATCCCCTTCGGGGCGGTATTATGATCGAGGTCAAGGACTGGGCGCTCCATGACCGCAACCGATACCGGGACGGCTGTGTGCTCGGGAATGACGGGCGCTGGCACAATGTCAATCCTGCCGGACAGATGCTCCGGCAGCAGAATGCCCTCACCTCCATCGGCTATCTCATTCCCGGCGAAATGGCACAGCAGCTCTTTGACGAAGGCGATCAGGAGCTGTACAGGGCCTTCAGTCCGGTGCTGTACTTCCACGGCTCTGCCCGTGCGGATGTACTGCGCTTCCTCAACGGCACCGACCAGGCAGAAAACGGCATGACCGTCATTCCCCTTGAGGATGACAGGCCGTTCAAATGCTATGTCTGGACGGACGAGGATGCAGAGAACCTGCGGACGGGGAATGATCCGAGAAATTACCGCATTCCCATGGCGATCCGCTGGAGAGGCGTGCAATGGCAGTGCAGATGGGTCGAAGCGCACGGGCAGCCTGCACAGCAGTACATTACGCGGATGACGCAGGTGCTGTCCGGTTCGGATTTCGAGCATCTTGCCTCATCACCCGCCCCGCTGACACAGGAGCAGCAGGCCTGCACCGCACACAAGGCCGGTGCCGTGACCTTCATTGCCGGCATGACCGGATCCGGAAAAACGCTTGTTCTCGCACAGCGTGCCGCTGATGCCTGCCGGGCAGGGCGCAGCGTGCTGATCGTGACCAAGCAGATCACGCAGCTTCACAGCCTGCATGATGCCGTCCGGCGCCAGTACCACAGCACCACACCCCGGGAAAACCTGCAATATAACCACCTTGTCCGGGAGGACAATTACCATAATCTGCTGCGAGGGCTTTGCAGGCTCTCGCAGGAGACGGATACCGATGCACATTCCTTTGAGGAAATCTCGGTTCAGGTCAATGCCTATACCTCCAGACAGCTTGCATGGCTGCGCAGCAATCCCGATTTCCCGCAGTACCGCAGCATCGACGATGTGTATGTCGATTCGGCGGAAGCGCTGCGGAGCGAGGATCTGCTGTTTTTGCGGGATTTCCTGTGGTCGGGACGCGGCGAATTTGTCGTGACATTCGATGCGACGCACCGAATGCTGACACAGGGCGTGGACAACGGAAAATGGCTTGTGGACCAGGCGGAATTTGACCGGCTGGGCTTCACAAGAAGGCTCTTCCTGCAAACGGCAGTCAGCATGCCGGGGCGGCTTTACGCGCATCTCGAACGGCTGCGGGCGCTGCCGGACAGCACGGATTTCACACCGCAGTTCACACCCCGCGCACAGCTTCCGGACATTCCCGGACATATCCGCTGGGTGCGCACGGAACGGAACGGCTGGCAGCAGCATGCCGCGGAACAGATCCTGCAGTATACGCAGGAAAATGCCCTGCATCCGGAGGATCTGCTTATCATCACCTCCGGCTACCAGAGCGCACAGGAGCTTGGAAAAAGGCTCCGGGCACTGGGTCTTCCGCTCCGCATCTGCGGGGAGCAAAAAGCCGAAAAGAACAGCTTCTGGAACGGCAGGGGGCAGGCACATATTTCGGCGGCACACAATCTGGCCGGATGGCATGCAAGCCATGTGATCCTGGTGATCGGTGACACAGATCTGACACCGCAGATCTTGTATGACAATCTGTACCGTTCCATGACGCGGGTCGTGTGCGGCCGAAGCGACGCACAATGCCCCGGATTCAGCTTCATCGTCATTGACCTGACAGGCGAATGAAGCAGGATGCAACCGGTTCATCATTAACATTTATATATAAAGGAGAATTACTATGGGAGTCAAGGTAGTAAAATTCGGCGGCAGCTCTCTGGCAGATGCCGGACAGATCAAGAAGGCAGCCGCCATCATCAAGGGCGATGCTGACAGACGCTATGTCGTTCCGTCCGCACCGGGCAAGCGCTTCAAGGAGGATATCAAGGTCACCGATATGCTCTACGCATGCTACGAAAAGGCAAGCCTCGGTGAGAATTTCAAGGAGGACTTCGCACAGATCAAGAAGCGCTACAATGACATTATCGCAGATCTGGGCATCGAGCTGTCCCTGGACGAGCAGTTCGCACAGATCGAGGCAAGCCTGGCAACGGCCGGCCGCGAATATGCTGCAAGCCGCGGCGAATACCTCAACGGTATCGTGATCGCAGCCTATCTGGGCTACACCTTCATTGATGCGGCAGAGGTCATTGTCTTCAGTGAGGACGGCGTGATGCAGCGTCACGAGACCATCAATGCCCTGCGCAGCCGTCTGCGCGGCGTGGAGCGTGCCGTGATCCCGGGCTTCTACGGCAGATCCCTCAGCGGCGTTGTCCGCACCTTCTCCCGCGGCGGTTCGGATGTCACCGGTTCCCTGGTGGCGCGTGCCGTACATGCGGAGGTCTATGAGAACTGGACAGACGTTTCCGGCATTCTCGTTGCCGATCCCCGCGTGGTCGAGGATCCCATCGTGATCCCGGTCATCACCTACAAGGAGCTTCGCGAGCTCTCCTACATGGGCTTCTCCGTGCTGCATGAGGATGCCATCTTCCCGGTACGCACCGCCGGCATCCCGATCAACATCCGCAACACCAATGCCCCGGAGGATGCGGGCACGCTGATCGTTCCGGATTCGGATGCGGCAAGTGAGGCCATCCTGCGCACCATCACCGGCATTGCCGGCAAGAAGGGCTTCTGCGCCGTCAACATGGAAAAGGGCATGATGAATTCCGAGGTCGGCTTCATCCGTGACGTTCTGGATGTCTTCGCCCAGCTCAATATCAATGTAGAGCACATTCCTTCCGGCATCGACACGCTGAGCATCATTGCGGATGCCGCTTCCCTCGCCGGCAAGGAGGAGCAGCTCCTCTCCGCGCTGCGCAAAGCCGTTCAGCCGGAGCACCTTGAGCTGGAGCCGGACATTGCCATGCTCGCAGTCGTCGGCCGCGGCATGAGAAAGACCCGCGGTACCGCTGCCAGGATCTTCGCGGCACTTGCACACGGCCGCATCAATGTCAAGATGATCGACCAGGGCTCCTCTGAGCTGAATGTCATTGTCGGCGTGAATGAGCATGACCTGAATCAGGCCATCCGCTGCATCTATGATGCATTCATCAGCTCTACGCTCTGATCCCCGATACAAAACAAATCCCTCTCCGGATCGGAGAGGGATTTTTTATTCCGACGTGGCTTCATATAGAAAGACGCCCCTTATGCCTGATCGCATAAGGGGCGTTGTGTTGCGGATTCACTCAGGCCTTGGCCGTCTTGTCGTGATCGGCAATGGTCTTGAGTCCCCGGTGCTCATTCCACCATACCCACAGGGTCGGTGCAATGCACTGGGAGGAATAGGTACCGGCGATCAGTCCAAAGGTCATCGGAACAGAGAAGCTCAGAATGCTCTCTACATGGAAGATGTAGGCGACAACCGAAATGATGATCATGGTCGATACCGTTGTGATGGACGTTCTCAGCGAACGGCGGAGGGTCTGGCTGGCAGAAACATTGACCAGCTCGGAAATGCTTGTCTTCTTCGGCAGGAGCGCCTGGTTCTCACGGATACGGTCGTACACGATGATCGTGTTGTTGATCGAGTAACCGAAGATCGTCAGGATCACGGCCATGAAGTTCGAGTTGATCTCGAAGCCGCAGAGAATGAAGCTGCCGTAGGTGATGATGATGTCATGCAGCAGGGTGATGATGGTGAATACACCGGCAGACCAGCCGGAGATCTTCTTGAATCGCAGCGCGATGTAGATGATCAGCAGGATCGCTGCAAAGACAACAGCCACAATGCACTTGCCGAAGAATTCACGGCCGGAGGACGGGCTGACCTCATTGCTCTCGAGCATGTCCACTTGGTTGTCCGGATAGGTCTTCTGCATGATGTCAAGCATCTGCTCCTGCTGCTCAAGCGTCAGTGCCTGGTCATAGGAGAAGGATACTGTCAGGATATTGGTATCTGCATCGAAGCTCTCACCGGACTGGAGCGTTACCGGCGTGCCCAGGAGGGATTCGATCTCGGACTGGCAGGCAGTCTCATTCAGGTCGCCGCTGTAGGAATACGATACGATCGTACCGCCCTTGAAGTCGATGGCAACCTCTACACCGAGGAAGCTCGTGCAGACGGAGAGTACCACCATTGCAGCAGAGATGATGAAGAAAATCTTCTTGGTCTCGCTGAACCTGCGGGTAACGGCCGGCTTGTAGGTCTTCTCATTGTAGCCGAACAGACCGGGCTTCTGGAAGGCCTTGAAGCGGGCAATGGACATGGACATGAGTCTTGCGGCGCCCACACCCATGATGAAGTTCAGGACAACACCGGCAACGAGCGTGAAGCCGAAGGAATAGACGAAGCCCTCGGTGGTCGCGCCGAACGGCCGGAAGATCGTTGCATCCAGGAATTTGGTGATGGGGTTGGTATTCGTACCGAAGGCACCCATCAGGATGACTGCCACAATGGCAAGGGTCAGGTTACCGTCGAGAATGGCGGAGAAGGCATTCTGGTAGCCGGCCTTGAGTGCGCTCTCGACCGTCTTGCCCTTGGCAAGCTCCTCCTTGATACGCTCGGCAGTGATGATGTTACAGTCAACACCCATACCGATCGACAGGATGATACCCGCAATGCCGGGGATGGTCAGCGTGGAGCTGGGCTGGAATCCGAAATAGCCGGAAACCGCTGCCAGCATACCGGCTGCCTGGCCGATCAGGCCGATCACGGCGATCAGACCCGGGATGCGGTACAGAACCAGCATGTACAGTGCGATGAAGCACAGTGCGATCAGTCCGGAAATGACCATGGCACGCAGTGCGCCGGTACCCAGTGTCGGAGACAGGGTCTTGGTGCTGGTCGATACCAGAGAGAAGGGCAGCGCACCGGAGTTGATCTGGTCTGCAAGCTCCTTGGCGCTCTCGGCGGTGAAATTACCGCTGATTACGGCATTGCCGTTGGAAATCGTCTCGTTGACAGTCGCGCTCGATACGCACACATCATCCATCCAGATGGAGATGTAGCCGCCGTTGGCTGCCTGCGTCGAGGTCGCGGTCGCAAAGGCATTCTTGCCGGAATCGTTCAGCGCAAGCTGTACGACCCACTGGCTGTTCTGCTGATCGTAGCCGGGGCTTGCGGTATCCACATCGGAACCGGTGAGAATCACCTCGCCGTCAGCTTCCTGTCCGTAGCGGAAGGTCAGCTCCGACATCTGGCCAAGCTCATTGACGGCTGCGGCCGGGTCGAAATTCTCTTCGCCGGACTGCCACGGGAAACGCACGATGATGCGGGAATTGTTGTAGTCCACATACGTCTCGCTGTCGTTGATGCTCAGACTGGTCAGACGCAGCTTGATGATCTCCATGGCTGCATCCATCTGGTCGTTGTCCGCGTCTACTCCATCAGCCGGCTCAAAGGTCACATCTACACCGCCCTGGATGTCGATACCCAGACGGATGTCCTCAAGCCCGTGGATGTATGTCGTTTTGATGTCGCCCTTGTAGCTTGACACACCGATGGCGGTGGTCACCGCAAACACAAGGATCAGCAGCGCGACGACAAAAAAGACGGGTTTTCCTACTTTCTTGTTCACGTTCTAACCTCCTGTTGTCACCGCTCCGGATCATTCGGCGCTTCCGGGCGGGGCATAGTCTGTTTTGCCGCGTTTTTTCGCGACACATACATTTATTATAGTATAAACGGGACGAAAAGTCAATAGTTTCCCGCAAAAAAGATGAAAAGTGAGCTACTTTTTCCTTCCGGCAGATGACGCAGACTTTTTTCATTTTTTTGTACAAACCCCTTGCAAAATGAAATCCGGTATGATACAATATAAATAACCGGGCTTTCTGCCCATGCCCCGGCAGCGGAGGCTGTCAGTCAAAATCCCCGATAAAGGAGAACAGAAACATGCAGTACGGCTACTTCGACCTTGCAAACAAGGAATATGTCATTACCCGCCCCGATACCCCCGCACCGTGGGCCAATTACCTCGGCTCCCCGGAATACGGTGCCATTATCTCCAACAATGCCGCAGGATACAGCTTCGTGCAGTCCGGCGCCAACGGCAGACACATCCGCTTCCGCTTCAATTCCATGATGGCGCTTCCCGGCCGTTACATCTACCTGCGTGACGCCGAGAACGGCGACTTCTGGTCGGCTACCTGGCAGCCCGTCGGCAAGCCCCTTGACCAGTACAAGTCCGAATGCCGCCACGGCACCGCCTATTCCGTCATGACCTCCGATTATGCGAAGATCGCCGCCGAGACCACCTACTACGTTCCGGCCGGTCAGACCTATGAGGTATGGCGCATCAAGGTCACCAACAACGATTCCAAGGCAAGACGCCTCTCTGCCTTCGGCTTTATCGAATTCACCAACGACAACAACTACGAGCAGGATCAGGTCAACCTCCAGTACACGCTCTTCATCACCCGCACCGAGCGCAAGGGCAACAAG
>CACZPI010000084.1 GCA_902783005.1 uncultured Ruminococcus sp.
GGTGGATGCTTCCTCAGACGGAAAGCTCATAAAGCTCGACTGCGGTCACTATGTATATTCCTTTGAGTATGAGCGCATCAGCAAGGACATGAAGGCGTTCATTGAGGCGCTGGACAAATGACCACAGCCTGTTTTCCGTTCCATGCAAGTCCAATGACACTCCCCCCTGTTTCTCCGGGTACCCCGGAGGAACGGGGATTTTTAATATGGGGGATGGAATCGGGGACAGTCAGTTTGCCATGGTTTACTGCAACCGTGCAAAATGGCAATGGTCGCGGCAAACACTTGCAAATCCGGACAGACAGCCGCATGATCGTGTTCCTTCTGGCAAGCACATCCCGCATGACCGAACGAATGGAGGAGCGCTGCCTGTCCGGTGCTGCATCTGCGCTGATCCCCGAGGAAACCGCCGCGCAGATCCGGGAGATCTTTGCTGCCGGGCAGGCGGATCCGGATGAAGCGATCCTGCGGTCGCAGAAAGGTTAGCGGATTTTTGAAAGCATTGTCTGCCGTTTTCCTCTATAATAGAATTACAGAGGAGGAACAGATATGGAACACTACAATATTCACCAGCCCATCCGCTTTACGTCGGGGATGTATGCCCTGAATGATGAGCCGAATTTCAATTATCAGCTTTGCCGCGTGATCCATTGGAACGGCGGCACTTTGGAGGATGTGCAGCGTGTCGGGAAAAGCATTCACAGCAGCGCCGACTGGAAGCGCACGCTCATTTCCCTCGGCAATCGGGCGGAGAAGGAAAACCGCATCGCACCGGCGATCGGCTACTATCGCATGAGCGAATTCTTCATGGAGGATTCCGACCCCGACAAGCTGACATACTACCAGCGTGCAACGGACATGTTTTATGCATATTACCGGGATTATTTTGCAGGAGAAGCACCGGTGATCGAACGGCACAGCGTAGCCTATGAGGGGGTACAGCTTCCTGTCTGGCATCTCCGGCCGGAAGGGGAACCGAAGGACACCATTCTGCTGCACGGCGGAAATGACAGCTATATGGAGGAATTTCTGTTCTCGGTGCTGTATCTGCGGGAATGCGGCTTTGAGGTGTATCTGTTTGAAGGGCCGGGGCAGGGGGGCGTTGTCCGCACGCAGGGCAAGCATTTCACGCATCAGTGGGAGCGCCCTGTCAAGGCCGTGCTGGATCATTTCGGGCTGGCGCATGTAACGATCATCGGCATTTCGCTCGGCGGGTATCTTGCGCCTCGTGCAGCAGCATTTGACAAGCGCATTTCCAAGGTGGTCTGCTGGAGCGTATTCCCGAGCTTTCTCGGATCTGTCATCGGCACGCAGGGCAAAGCGCTTGAAACGGCATTCTATGTCATGATGAAGCTCCGCGCCAGACCGCTTCTGAATCTGGTTTTCGGTCTGAAATGCAGAAAAGACCCAATGGTGAACTGGGCGATCCGGCACGGCATGTTTGCCTATGAAGCAGACAGCCCCTACGACTGGGCAAAAAAGCTCGAACGCTATGACATCCGTCCCGTTGCCGGGAGATTGACGCAGGATGTGCTGATCCTTGGGGCAAGCGCGGATCATTTCATTGACTACCACAAGGTCAGTCAGGAGATCGACGCAATGGTGAATGTCCGGTCGCTGACATTCCGGCTGTTCACAAAGCAGGAATCCGCGGCGGATCACTGTCAGGTCGGGAATGCAAGGCTTGCACTCGACACGATCATGCAATGGATCACGGAGACAAACCGCAAAAATGCAAAAATCGGCACCTTCAGGGAATGATCCCTGAAGGTGCTTCATTCTTGGATCGCATTCCGGTCACGTTTCCGACAGCAAGCCTGCCGCCGCCGCTTCCTCCCGCAGCAGCGCATTTGCCTGCTCTATTGTTCCGAAGTGTTCCCGGCAGCAGATGACGCGCCGGCAGGTGTGCATGGTTTCCCTTGCCTGCCGCAGGGCAGCTTCCCCGATCGGCTCGAATGCTTCTGCCGCGATCACGCTGCCTGCAAGAGCGGCGGCAGCGGGGTAGTCAATGTCGTTCTTTGGCAGAATGCCGGCTGCAAACGGGATCCCCTGCCGCCAGAGCCGCCGGTAGACAGGAATGCCGCTGCCGCCCCCGCCGATGACGAATACCTCCGGCCTGCCGCGCACGGGCTCCGGTTCTGCGACGCCGTAAAGCGCATGATAGCTCCCCGCAGGCAGGTCATACAGCCGTTCGATATACCCGCCGTCAAAGATTTCCTCGGGGGTACCGATGCGCTCGGCTGTTCCGCTGCGGATGCACAGGATCCGGTCGGAAAAGCGCTGTGCGAGATCCAGCTCATGCAAGGACTGCACCACGGCGATCTGCTTTTCCCGCACAAGCGCCCGCAGGAGCGTCAGCAGCCGCAGCTTGTGGCGAATATCCAGAAACGAGGTCGGCTCGTCCAGCACCAGCACAGCCGGTTCCTGCGCAATGGCACGCGCAAGCATCACGCATTGCCGCTGTCCGTCGCTGATCCGCCGGAAATCCTGCTCCCGCAGCGCAGTCACACCGGCCAGCGCCATGGCTTCCTCCACAATGCGGTGATCCTCTTTGGACAGGATCCCAAGTCTCCCTGTATAGGGATAGCGCCCGGTCTCCACGACCTCTTCACATGTCATGCGTTCTGTGCGGATGCGTTCGGTGAGCAGCACGGACATCTGCCGGGCGATTTCCGGTTCCGACAGCGCTGCAAGGCGCGACTGCCCCAGAAATACACTTCCGGACACGGCAGGAAGCTGCGCGGCGATCGTCCGCAGAACGGTAGATTTTCCGGCACCGTTTGCCCCGATCAGCGTGAGGATCTCACCGCCGCGAATTTCAAAGCTCACGCCGCTGACAATGACCGATCTGCCGTAGCCCGCCGAAAGCGCTCTTGCAGAAAGCACGGATTCTCCGTTCATGTCACATGCTCCTTTCCCGTTCGCGCCGGATCAGGATCCACAGGACGACCGGTGCGCCGAATACTGCCGTTACCGTGCTGACGCTCAGCTCGAGCGGCGAAAACAGCATCCGTGCCAGCAGGTCACATCCCATGCAGAATGCCGCCCCGCACAGGAAGGAAGCGGGGATCATGATGATCGGCTTTGCGGTTCCGAACAGTCCCTTCACCAGATGCGGCACGGCCACGCCGACGAAGGACACCGGCCCTGCAAATGCCGTGACACATGCCGACAGCAGGCTTGACAGCAAAATCAGGAGAAGCCGGAATACCCGCAGATTCACGCCGAGGTTCTCGGCATAGCTCTCCCCGAGCTGATAGGCAGACAGCGGCTTGGACAGCAGGAATGCCGCTGCGGTGCCGGTCAGAACGATCACGGTGATCACCCCGATGTCCTCGCGGGCGGTTCCGGAAAAGCTGCCCATTGACCAGTTATGAAGATTGACGATATTTGCATCGTCTGCAAAGGTGACTGCCAGCTCCGTGACCGCCGAGCAGACATAGCCGATCATGACGCCGCTGATAATGAGCTGTGCCATATTCCGGATCCTGCCGGAGATCAGCAGAATGATCCCCATGGAAGCCAGGGAACCGGCGAAGGACGCCGCGACCAGTGACCCGGCATGCAGCGCGATGCCGCTTTGCAGGGAGGCGATCATGGCCAGTGCCACGGTCAGCTTTGCGCCCGAGGAAATCCCCAGCACGAAGGGCCCCGCGATCGGATTGGCAAAGAAGGTCTGCAAAAGAAATCCCGCCACCGACAGCGCACCGCCCAGCAGCAGCGCCGCCGCCGCACGCGGGAGCCGGATGTCCAGCAGAATGCGCCGTGCAGCTTCGTCCGCAGACTGCCCCGTCAGCACCTCCCGGAC
This sequence comes from uncultured Ruminococcus sp., assembly GCA_902783005.1. Lineage (GTDB taxonomy): Bacteria > Bacillota > Clostridia > Oscillospirales > Ruminococcaceae > UBA3855. Next base: position 3,809 of record CACZPI010000084.1, read on the forward strand.
AGTCTCGATAGAAATGCTGCTGCTGCCCGTGACCGTTTCCAGAAGAAAAAATACGGCGCACAGCACCCCGAGCAGGAGAAATCCGCCAAACCTTCGCAGCATTCGTTTCTGATCCATAGCATTCTCCCCCTTAACGCAGACGGTGCAGGAAGGTCAGCGCATCGGCATCCTCTGCCTGTCCGTTGAAGATGCAGTTGAGATCGGCGATCATTTCCGCCGCGCCGGTGGTCTGCTGAAATAGATTTTGTCCCGTACACCAGACATGATCCTCTTTGACGGCGCGAAAATCGGCAAAAATGCTGCTTTTGGAAAGTAACGCATCCAGATCATCCAGATCCCCTTCAATGGTGCTGTTGTAAATGAGGTAATCGGCATCCCGCGCCGCATCGTAAAAGGCTTCCATCTGAATATTCATGGTGGACAGGGCATTTTCCTCCACGGAAAGGTCTTCTGCCGTAAAGCAGTAGCGCCCGCCGGCCAGTGCGATCATCTGCGAGACATAATCGCCGGGCTTGCGGATGGTGACCGATCCGTTGGAATTGACGGAAAAGAATGCCGCAGTCGGGCGCTCCTCCTCCGGAATGTCCGGGATCTCCAGCGTTTCAAAGCGGCTTGTCCTTTCGGCAAATGTGGCCTGTGCCTCCGCTTCTCTTCCAAGGAGCAGGCCGTAGAGCTTCATCCATTCCATCCGTCCGAGCGGGTGCGATTCATAGCTTGAACGCTCGGTAAGTACGGGAATGCCGAGCGTTTCGATTTTCTCGCGCACCTCCGGGCTGTGGTAGATCATTGTGGATTCCACCGCCAGACCGCATCCGGATGCCGTAAGCTGTTCGTAATCCGGCGCACTGTATTTCCCGATATAGGACATCTGTCCGGATGCAAGCGCTTCCTGAACGGCAGGCAGCGCCCAGCTCTCCGGTGCGGTCGAGGTCATTTCCACCGCATCCAGACCGCCGGCTGCATCAAACAGATCCATTGCCGAGGATGCCGCCACATACAGATGCGTCAACGGCTGCTGCAAAACGGTCATTTCCTCCGCACCGTCAGGGATCGCCGCATCCTCCGGAACCAGCAGGAAGGTGTCCTCCGTTCCGATCCGGATGACGGCATACCCGCCCTCGCAGTAATCCACGGAAAACTGCGACGCATAGGAAAGCTCCATATGTCCCGTCACCGCCGGCAGCGCACCGGATGCCGGCTCCGGTGCGGCCGCACAGCCTGTCATGCCAAGCAGGAGCGCAGCGGTGACGATTCCGGTGATCCTGCGCATATCAGCCGGCTGCCCGGATCGACGCAGGATCGAAATACAGGGTATATTCGATCTCATACGGCACGCTCATTGCAGTAGTATCGGCGCTCACGGGCATCCGGTAGCCGAATCCTGTCACCGGGATCTCAAATACGGAATGTCCGTCGATGATCTCGGGCAGGTATTTCTCCCCGCCAACCAGCATGTAATCGTACTTGTCACTGCTCCAGATGATCTGTGCAAATGCGCTGCCGTCTGCAACCGTCAGCGCGGCAGGGGACTGCACACTGGCCTTGCCGGAGCCGCCCTCCAGCGTGACGCTGACTGTATATGCACCGTCTGCCAGCCCGAGATCCTCCACGCTTTGGTACTGCTGCACGGCAAATGCCTCTGCCGGGAGCGAATCTGCCCGGAATACCAGCGTTCTGCCATACCATTCCTGCTTCTTTTTGCTCAGGGCAGCGCAGATGATCTCCTTGTCGAGCGCTTCGACCGGAAGCGTGAACCAGCGCTCGCCGTCTGCCTCCTCAAAGGGAATGCGCTCTTCTTCGGAAGCTGCCGCTGCTTCCTGCTCCGTGCCGAGGAACATGGCATCGTAGCTGGTGCTGCCGGTATTGATGCGGGCGGTCATGGCGCCGTCCGCCACGGTCAGCTCGCATGCCGTGACCTTGAACATGGAGGAGCTGGAATCCACCTGAATGGAATAGCTCCCGTCATGCAGCGCATCGGCAAAGACCGGCTCCATGCCCTCAAATCCGACCTCCTCCTGCGGGGCAGTCTCATGTGTGGTTTCCGCGGCGGCGGTTTCGGCAGGAACGGCGGCTTCCGTGGGAACAGTGGTTTCCGCCGGGGCAGCGGGCGCTGCCGTGCAGCCGGTCAGGAAGAGAAATGCCAGAAGCGTGATCCGGAGTTTTGCTTTCATCATCATTCACCTCATATAGGGAGATCGGGCAGACAATGCCGCCCGATCCGTATTTTGTGTGTTATTCTGCAAGGGAGTCGATCGCAGCCTGTGCGTGCTCGGTGTAGAGCTGACGGATGTCCTCATTCTCGCCAAGACCGCGCAGGAGGCATGTTACCTCGTAGCCGGCATTCTCAAAGACCGACTTCCAGGAATCCTCCTCATCGCCTGCCATGTCATTGTTGGCATGATCGCCGGCAACGACCATCAGCGGTTCAAGAATGACACGCTCATAGTCACCTGCCTGTACAGCAGCCAGTACATCGTCAACGGAAGGCGATGCCTCTACGGTGCCGACGAAATAGTTCTCATAGCCGTCGGCCGTCAGAAGATCCTGCATCTGCTGGTACACGGCATTGGAATCCGCCTCGGTGCCGTGACCCATGAAGCAGATGGCGGTCTTGCCGTCGTCATATTCTGCCGTCCAGTCCACAATGGCCTGCTCCACGCGCTTGAAATCGTCATCGCTCGTGAGCAGCGGCTCACCGAATACGACCTGATCGAATGCATCGGCATAGCCGCCGACCTGTGCCACCAGGTCATTGTATTCCAGACCGTGCATCAGGTGTGTCGGCTGTACGACAAGCGTCTTGACGCCGTTATCCATCGCACGCTCCAGTGCGGCATCCACATCGTCGATCAGGAAGCCGTCACGGCGGTTCACATGGTCAATGATGATATTGGCCGTGAAGCCGCGGCGCACGGAAAAGTCCGGGAATGCTTCTTCCAGCGAATTTTCGATCGCGCCGATGGTCAGGCGGCGGCTGTCATTGAAGCTCGTGCCGAAGCTGAGCACCAGCAGCTCCTTGTCACCGATGTCATCCTGGTTGCGGATGTTGTCGAGGGAGGCATCACCGGTGTCGTAATTCTCCTCGTCCTCTTCCTCCTCGGCTTCCTCCTCCGTAGGGGCATCGGTCTCCGCCTCAGTGGGCGCTTCCGTTACAGCCTCGGTAGCAGCTTCGGTGGCAGCCGGCTCTGTGGAAACAGAGGACGTATTCCCGCTGCCGCAGGCAGTCATTGCCGCAGCCGCAACAGTCAGGCTCAGAAGAAGTGCAGTCATTCTTTTCATGTCAAACCAATCCTTTCGCAATTGAAGGGTATAGGTCGTCATAGATGCAAAAAAACCTCCTGCATGGGGCAGAAGGCATTGCAAACAGACCCTGCCGGAATGCCGGAGAGTCCCATACAGTACGATCAATACCTCGTGATCTGAATCCCGCAAAAGGGGGATTCTGTACCAGCAAAAACGGCAGGTTTCCTGACTCAGGGATCCATGCGGTATGGCAGCCTTCCCGATTGCTCAGTGACGCCGCGCGGGGAATCGCTCCCTTGCGGATGGCATACCGCTCCTCCATTACAGTGACGAGATCGTGCAGGATTTTCACCTGCTTCCCTTTTACCCTCCGGCCTGACCGCGGATCATCCGCCGCCATCGGAGGCACCGTCTGCTTATTCAGTTGTGATGTTCATGAACATCTCATATTATAGCAAAAGCTGACCAAAAATGCAAGCGATCCACGAAAAATAGCTTTTTTTGACAAATCCTCTGCACTTTCACCCCTGTTTTTTGCCGTCCGCCATATACAGCAGCGCATTGCATACCGCAGCGGCCACATTGCTGCCGCCCTTGCGTCCCATGGCGGCAATGCAGGGGATCCCGGATGCGGTCAGGAGCTCCTTGGACTGCACCACATTCACAAATCCCACCGGCATGCCGATGACAAGCGCCGGCCGGAAGATGCCTGCTGCATGAAGCTCACAGATCCGGATGAGCGCCGTCGGGGCATTCCCGACCGCATAGATCACGGGGCGGCCAAGCGCTGCGGCCTTGTCCACACTTGCAGCCGCACGGGTGGTGCTGTTTGCCTTTGCGGCAGCGGCAATGTCGGGATCCGCCATGAAGCAGACGGCCTCACATCCATGCCGGGCAAGCGCCGCCTTATTGATCCCGGCAAGTGCCATATTGGTGTCGGTGACAAACAGCACGCCGGAGCGGATGCAGTCAAGCGCGATCTGTACGGCACCCGGGGAAAACCGGAGATTGTCCGCATAGTCAAAATCTGCTGTCGTATGGATCGCCCGCATGACGACCGGCCGGATCTCCTCCGGAATGTCCCGTCCGCCAAGCTCCTGCGCAATGATCGCGAAGCTGCGCTGTTCGATCTCGGACGGCAGTACATATTCGAGCTTCATAGTCCCTCCTCCAGAATCCTGTAGATCAGCTGCATATCCATGCTCTCCCGCACGGCATCCGCCAGCAGATCGAACTGCATGTCCCGGTAGGCCTGCCGGCTGACGGCAGGACTGCTGCACGAGATCCCTTTGCGTGCAGCCAGCGCCCGCACCAGCGCACCGGAGACCTCTGCACGGTCGAAGATGCCGTGAATGTAGCACCCCGCCGCATCCCCGGCAATGCTCCCGCCCCGGTCGGTCAGCGGCATTCCGGGATCCTCCGTGCGTCCCATGTGGATCTCATATCCCTCAAAGGGCGCCCCGGAGAGACAGCCGAAAAAGCCGGACAGCGCGGAAAAATGCCCCTGTGTCCGTCTTTGCTGCTTTTCTGAGCCGAATACGGTTTTTCCACGCAGCAGGCCAAGCCCCTGTGCCGAGCCGCCGCCCTCGCAGCCGAGGGGATCGGAAACGGATTCCCCCATGAGCTGATACCCGCCGCAGATGCCAAAGACCGGAATGCCCTGTGCAGCGCAGGCACATACGCCATCCGCCATGCCGGTTTTCCGCATCCATTGCAGATCCGCAATGGTGCTTTTGGTGCCGGGCAGGATCAGCAGATCGGGCTTTCCAAGCAGCTCCGGGCGCGTGACATAGCGGACGGACACCCCGTCATACTGCGAAAATACGTCGAAATCCGTGAAATTCGAGATCTTTGGCAGCCGGATCACCGCAATGTCCACGCCCCTGCCCGGCATCTGTTGTTCCAGCTTTCCGGACAGGCTGTCCTCGTCCTCAAGATCACAGGTAATGAAGGGAATCACGCCCGCCACGGGCTTTCGGCTGCGCTCCTCCAGGATTTCCACGCCGTCTTGGAACAATGCCCTGTCTCCGCGGAACTGATTCACAATCAGCCCTTTGACCATGTCCCTTTCTGCCGGCTCCAGAAGGCCGAGTGTGCCCAGGAGCTGCGCGAAAATGCCCCCGCAGTCAATGTCCCCGACGAGCAGCACCGGAGAACGGACAAGCGCGGCAAGCCCCATGTTCACAATGTCATCCGCCTTGAGATTGAGCTCCACAGGGCTTCCGGCGCCCTCGATCACCACAATATCGTACTGTGCGGCAAGCGTCCGGTAGGCTTCCAGGATCTCCGGGATCAGCTCTGTCTTGTGCCGGAAATAATCCCGCGCCCGCATATTCCCGAGCACCCTGCCGCTGACTATGACCTGGGAGCCGGTGTCAGTCGTGGGCTTGAGCAGGATCGGATTCATGAGCGCAGACGGCTCGATCCCTGCCGCCTGTGCCTGCATGGCCTGTGCGCGGCCGATCTCCAGCCCGTCGGCAGTAACATAGGAATTGAGCGCCATATTCTGCGATTTGAACGGCGCACAGGAATAGCCGTCCTGCCGGAAGATCCGGCAGAGTGCAGCGGTCAGAAAGCTCTTGCCGACATTGGACATAGTGCCCTGCAGCATGATCGTCTTTGCCATTACAAGCACCTCCCAAGCGCGGCAAGCAGCCGCAGATTTTCGTCATGTGTCCGCACGGCGATGCGGAAGAATCCCGCACTGAGCCCGCGGAAATTCGAACAGTCCCGGATGAGGATCCCCGCCTGCTGCATCCGCCCGGCAAGCCCGGGGTCGCATTTCAGAAGCAGGAAATTGGCATCCGACGGGAATACCCGCACGCCCGCATCCCGGAGCGCACTTTCCAGGAATGCACGTTCGTGCCGGATGTATGCGATGCTTTCCCGCACATAGTCCGTCTGTGCAAGTGCACAGATCCCGGCTGCCTGTGCCGGTGCAGAAACGCTCCAGTACTGGCCGCTTTGGCGGATCTTGTCTGCCGTTTCCGTGCTGCCGCAGACTGCATAGCCGAGCCTGAGTCCGGGCATGGCAAAGAGCTTTGTGAATGCCTTGAGTATGACCGCGTGCTCCCGCAGATACGGCCGCAGGCTGCATGCCGGTGACTGTCCGGCAAGCGTGAGGAAGCATTCGTCACAGACAAGGAAAATGCCGTTTTCCGCGCAGCGCTGTGCAATGCTTTGCAGCAGTCCGGGGGAGATACACAGGCCGCTGGGATTGTTCGGGGTACACAAAATGAGCATATCGGTGTCCCCGGTCAGCAGCGGCAGAATGCTGCCGGTCAGCCGGAATTCGTCCGCCTCCTCCAGCGGATGCTCCCGGACGGTGCATCCGCATTCATGCAGCGCTGCGGCATATTCCCCGAATGCCGGCACGCAGAGCAATGCCCTGCGCGGCCGGAAGGCGTGTGCGATCCGGTAGATCAGATCCGCCGCGCCATTCCCGCAGACGATCCGTCCGGGCACGGTCTGTTCTGCGAGGGCGAGCTTTTCCGTCAGTGCCGTGCAGTCCGGATCGGGGTAATGCGCCCAGTCCGCCGATGCTGCCAGCACCGCCTCGCGGATTCGCGGGGGCATTCCAAGGGGATTGAGATTTGCGGAGAAATCCAGCATATTCCGATGCAGGAACAGATTCCCGCCGTGTTCTTCTGTCATACGATCACACCTATCAGCAGTATTCGCACACATGCGCACAGAAGCAGCATCATGCCGCATGCCGCATACATCAGCCGGTTTGCCCGGCGGATGTCCTCCGGCTCGATCGGGCGGTCATCGTCCCCGATGTAGGGCTTGTGATGCACCTGACCGAAATATTGTGCATCTCCCGCAAGCCGCAGATGCAGCGCCCCGGCGCAGGCAGATTCCGTCTGTGCGGAATTCGGGCTTGCATGGCGCCTTCTGTCACGCCGCCAGATGTGCCATGCCTGCCGGGCATCAAAACCAAGAAAGGGACATGCCGCAATCATCAAAAGCGCCGTCATTCGCGATGGCAGGTAATTGAGCACATCATCCAGCCTTGCCGCAAATCTGCCGATCTCGGCGTATTTTTCGTTCTGGTAGCCGATCATGGAATCCATGGTATTGGCCGCCTTGTAGAAGAATCCGCCGACCGCCCCGCCGAATGCCATATAGAACAGCGGTGCCGTCACGCCGTCCGAGGTATTCTCCGCCACGGTTTCTACAGCAGCACGGAGAATGCCGGCGCGGTCGAGCACCGCCGTATCCCGGCCGACGATCATGGAAACCGCTTTTCTCGCCCCCTCGGTGTCACCGGATTCGGCGGCGCGGCAGACCTTCATGCTTTCATCCCGCAGGCAGCGGGCGGCGAGCATGTAGCAGCAGAGAATGCTCTCGGCAAGCACCCCCAGCAGAATATGCACCCGGTAGCACAGCAGCAATGCGGCTGCCGGGAGCAGCGTGGAAACCCCCAGAACGGTCATTGCCAGCAGCACCCCGCCAAGGCGCAGATTCCGGCATTTCCGGCGGACAAGCGCCTCCAGTTCCGCGATCAGCTTTCCGACGGCGCGGATCGGATGGGGAAAGCTGTAGGGATCACCGATGATACAGTCAAGTACAAAGCCCAGCAAAAGCGGCAGGGCAGGCAGCAGCAGTTTCATAATGCCTCCGGATCCATAAGATGTGTGCCGTTCCAGGTACAGCGCCAGCCGTGGCCGTTTTCCGTCATCCGGTCATAATAGCCGCGGTGCGGAAGGGCAAGGGCTTCCAGGATCGACATGACAGTACCGCCGTGAACGACCAGGGCAAGAGAGGGACATTCCGGATGTGCGGCGGTCACATCCCGGAAGGCGCCGACACAACGCGCCCGGAATGCAGCAGGGGATTCTCCTTCCGGAAACGGGAGCATTCCGCCGCTGTCGATCCATTCCTGATAAGCCCGGTTCCCTGCAAGCTCCCGGTAGTTTTTCCCCTCGAACCGTCCGAAATCGCATTCGCGAAGATCCTCGCAGACCGTGTACGGCTGCCCCGGAAATAAAATCGCTGCGGTTTCGGTGCATCGCCGCATCGGGCTGCATACCAGGGCGCTGCACACCGGGTAATGCAGGCTGCCAAGTGCCCGGATCCCGGCTTCGCACAGGGGCTCATCCGTCCTGCCGATGTAGCGCTTTTCAAGATTGCCCGCCGTCATGCCGTGGCGGATCAGATACACGGTCATGGCAGCTCCCCCTTGATCGCAGCCGGAATGCCGCACACCATCCGGATGACCGTTTCTGCACGGGCAGCCAGAATGCAGCCGCAGCGCCCGGTCTGCTCCCGCAGGATCCGGTCATTCTTTTCAAGCGGGACAATGCCGCAGCCGATCTCATCGAGGAGAATGACGGCATCGGAATTTTCTGTACACAGGCGCTCTGTGAATGCGACGGGATCCCTTCCGTCAGCAAGCAGGCGGCGCACCAGCGCATGATACGCGGTAATGCACCGCGCCGAAAGCGCTGCCTCCGGAGCACAGAGACCACCGTCTGTCAGCTCCGCTTCTGAAAATTGAAATGTATGCAGGGCATACTCTGTCTTGCCCTGTCCGCGTCCGCCGGTAATCAGAATCATAAAAGCACCTCCGTCACATGCTGCACCAGTACCGCCGCTGCAAGACATCCGATCTCACAGAGCTGCAGGAACCAGCCGCACAGATCCCCGGTCACCCCGCCGAAATCGCGCCGGGCGGTATGCCGGTAATACAGGAACACAAGCCCCGCCGCCGCAAGCGCAGCGATCCCGGCAGCAGGGGAGAGCAGGAGCATGCCGGTGCCGGCGAGCATGAGAAATGCGGCTTCCATTCCGACAGTCACGCGCCGGTGTGCGGGTCTGACAAAGCTCTGCAGCGTGCCGTCCTTCTTGGCAGCGGGGAATGTCACGGCAGACAGCCCGCTCAGCGCCCGGGAAATGACAAAGCTGCATCCGGTCAGAGCGGCCATGCGCAGGGAATGGATCCCGGTCATCAGCGCCGTCTGTGCAATGAGATACAGGCACAGATGCAGGACGGCAAAGGAGCCGATATGCGGGTCGGACAGGATCTCCAGGCGCCTTGCCTTCTCCGCATAGGCGCTCCTGGCATCCGTGACATCGCAGAATCCGTCGAGATGGATGCCGCCCGTCACCAGCACCGGGAGCAGCACGGCGCCTGCCGCAAACAGCAGCGGCGGGAGCAGAATCCGGTCTGCCAGCAGGTACCATAGCACGAGCAGCATGCCCTGCACTGCGCCGACCAGCGGGAAGAAGCCGAGGGCATACCGGCGGTTTTCTTCCTTCCATTCCACATGCGGCATGGGAATGCGGGAATACATCAGAAACGCGCAGATCAGTGATTTCAGCATGGCAGATGTCCTTTCAGAATGACCGGGATGCCGCAGACGCATTCTACAGCGCAGTCAGCGGCAGCAGCAAGGCGGGCATTGACTGTGCCCAGAATGCGGATATATTCCATAGTTTCCGGAGCATAGGAAATGCCGTCACTCCCGACCTGATTGGTCACGATGACAAGCAGCGCTGTACGGGCGGAAAGACTGCGCATATCCCGCACGATCGTTTCCGCAGGATCGCAGATGCCTTCGGGACGGAACATTTCGTTCGCGCACAGATTCCCCATGCATTCGAGCAGCACGCCGCATCCGTCCGGCAGCACCAGACCGCCGATGTCCGTGTATCGTTCGATCGTCTCAAATCCCCTGCCTTCGCGCATTTTTCGATGCCGTGCAATGGCTTCACGCGCATCCTCCCCGTAGGGCTGCATGGTGGCAATATAGTATTTATCCCCGGAAAAGCCCTCCAGGATCCGCTCGGCGAGGCTGGATTTCCCGCATTTGGAGCCGCCGATAATCAGAATCATCATTGCTGTTGTGTGTACCTTTCAATAGAAGTGTCCTCGAACCGGTGTGCATTCCGGTACAGGGCAAGCGTGCTGTCGAGCAGCGGCACCAGCAGCAGTCCGCCCGTGCCTTCTCCGAGCCGCAGCCCCGCATGAATGACAGGCTCGAGCCCGATCATCCGGAGAAGCCCCTGTCCTGCCGGTTCTCCGGAGCAATGACTTGCCAGCAGATAGTCCCGGCACAGCGGCGCGATCCGGCAGGCGATGGCCGCGGCCGCCGCCGAAATGACGCCGTCGATCACCACCGGGATCCGATAGACTGCACCGCCGAGGAACAGCCCTGTCATGCCCGCGATTTCAAATCCTCCGAGCTTTTGCAGCAGCCCGACAGGATCGGCCGGATCCGGCTGATTGACGGCGATGGCGCGTTCAATGGCGGCGATCTTCCGGGTGAGTCCCTCCGAGGAAAGCCCTGCCCCGCGTCCGGTGACCTCCCGGACAGGCAGCCCGAGCAGCACCGCCGCAAGGGCGCTTGCTGCCGTGGTATTCCCGATGCCCATTTCACCGGTCAGCAAAAGCTGCATTCCCTGTTCCTTCTGCATGCGCACAAGCTCCATCCCGGTCACAATGGCCGCCTCTGCCTGCTCCCTTGTCATGGCAGCACCGCGGGTCATGTCCCGGGTGCCGCTGCCGATCCTTCGATTGAGCAGACGGTCGCATTCCGGGGCGGTGACCATGCCCAGATCCGCCGCGATCACTTGTGTCCGGCAGCTTTCTGCAATGGCATTGACATTGGAGTGCCCCTGTGCAATGGCGCAGGCGCATTCTGCCGTGACCTCGCTGCCGCATTGGGTCACGCCCTGTGCGACCACACCGTGATCGGCGCAAAGGACGATCACGGCACGCCTGTCAATGCACACCGATTCCGTTCCCTGCACGGCAGCAATCCGCTGTACAGCCTCCTCAAGCAGCCCGAAGCTGCCAAGGGGCTTGGCAATGCTGTCCCACCGTGCTTTTGCAAGGGCGTAAGCGGTTTTATCCGCAGGTCTGATCTGTCTGATGCGTTCCATGGCTCCCTCCGTATGCGGCACATGCCTGCACAAAGCGTTCTGCGATCCGGGGATCTGCGTAGAAGTAGAGATGCGGGAATCCCGCATACATCGTCCTGCTGACATGCCCGCACGGCCAATGCCTGCCGTCCGGCTTGACGGCCTCCAATGCATGTCCGGGATTGGGCACATCCCAGTAATGAAATTCATGTGCGCGGATCTGCCCGCCCTTTGGAAAGAGCAGACTGTCCTCCCGCGCTGTCATGGTGATGTAGCCGAAGCGTCCGAGGCGGCCGGCAGAGGAGGCTTCTCCGGGGAAAATGCCTGCCATCGGAAAGGATTCCCCTTGCTCTGTCCGGATGGAATCATGCAGATAGAGAAAGCCTCCGCATTCCGCGATCACCGGCATTCCGGCGAGAATGCGCTCCCGGATCTGCATGCGCATGGCAGCATTTCCGGAGAGTGCCTGTGCATACAGCTCCGGATAGCCGCCGCAGAGAATCAGCCCGTCGGAAGCAGGGAGCGCAGGATCCGTGAGCGGCGAGAAATACCGCAGCGTACAGCCCATTTCCTCGAGCATTTCGAGATTCTCAGCGTAGTGAAAGCAGAATGCCCTGTCCTTTGCCACCGCGATCACCGGCGGACGGGACAGCTTTGGCAGGGAAGGGGGCTCCCCGGGCAGATCCGGCGCCTGCAATGCAAGGAGCCTGTCAATGCAGATATGCTCCTGTGCCAGCGTCCCGAGGGCATCGAGCCTTTCACGCAGATCCCGGATCTCCTCTGCCGTGACAAGCCCGAGGTGCCGGCTCCCGAATGTCAGGTCATGCGGCGGGAGACATCCGAAATAGCCCGTCCTCATTTCCTCACAAAGCCGCTTTGCCGCCGGGATCAGCCGGAGGGGAAGACGGTTGAAGAGAAAGCCCGCGATCCGGCTGTCACTTTGATAATGCAGGAATCCATGCATGACAGCACCGATGGATTCCTGCATGCCCTTGCAGTCGATCACGAGAACGGCAGGGGTCTGCGTGATCTGTGCGACATGCCGGGCGGAGCCGTCCGCACCGTCAAAATACCCCATCACGCCCTCGATCACAGCGGTATCGCATCCCGCAGAGCGCGTATGCAGCAGATCGCAGAGCGTGGCGGGCTTGCAGAAGAATCCGTCTAAATTATGCGCCGGAATGCCGGTCACCTGTCTGTGGAACATGGGGTCGATATAATCCGGCCCGCATTTGAAGGCCGAGACCTTCCGCCCCCGCATCTGCAATGCCGAGAGAATGGCGCAGGTCATCGTGGTCTTGCCGCATCCGCTCCCGGTGCCGGCGATCAGAAACCGATTCATGACAGCCTCCCGTGAATGAGAAAGACCGGATTTTCGGCCTGCATCATCGTGTGCGACCCGATCTGCCGGGTCTGCGTCACGGCGATCTGCGTGATCCCGCATTCCGCATGGAATCGGGAGAAGCATGCAGCGGCTTCCTGCAGCGTTTCCAGAGAGACCGCAGTCACGGTGATGCGGGCAGCCGGATTTTTCGCATGGATACACCGGAAGATCTCCGGCATAGTCCCCGCGCTGCCGCCGACAAAGACGCAGTCCGGCGCGGGTGCAGCGGCAAGAATATCCGGGCAGATCCCCTCGCTGACAAGGATGTTGTCACAGGAAAAGCGTTCGGCATTATCCCGGGTGAGCCGGACGGCATCCGGATTTCTGTCAAAGGCATGCACTGTTCCCGCCGGGCAGCGGTAGGCCATTTCGACCGAGACAGAACCCGTGCCGCAGCCAATATCCCAGCATACGGCATTCTGCCCGATCTGCAGCGCCGATACAGCCGCCCCGCGCACCACCGATTTGGTCATGGGAATGCTCCCCCGGAGAAATGCCGCATCCGGTATCGACGTGGGAAGGTACGGCAGATATGCCGGATTTTCCGTGACAAGCACTGCCAGACGGTCGCCTTCGTATTCCCGGAATTCCGCTGCGGTGCCGGAACGGCAGGATTCGTCGGCATATCCCAGCCGTTCCCCGATGTGAACGGTGACCTCCGCAAGCCCGAACTGACAGAGCCGCCGGCAGACTGCCCCCGCCGTCATTTCCCCGCCGAGAAGGAAGAAGCACCGCGCATGCGTCCTGACCGGAAGGGCAACGGCTGCCTCCCGCCCGTGCAGCGACACAAAATGCATGTCCTCGTAGGAGATCCCAAGCCTTGCGCAGAAGCCGGCTGCCGAGGAAATGCCGGGAATGCAATGCACCTCCATGCCGTCGAGCAGCGGAAGAAGCCTGCGGGCACCGCTGAAAAAACCGATGTCGCCGGACAGCAGCACCGCCGCCGGATCGGCGTCACTCTCCCGCAATGCCTGTGCGATCTGCTCTGCCTGATACAGACAGCGCGTCTGCCGTCCCTGATTTTCATAGGGTGCAAGCATGCGTCCGGCTCCGATGAGCAGGCGGGCGCGGTCGATTGCCTTCTGCGCGTCACGGGTAAGCGTTCCTGCGCCGTCTGTACCGGTGCCGATGATGTAAACGGTCATACACTTCCCTCCCGATCTGTCCGGAGCAGCCATGCTTCCACGGCTTCCAGAGAATGGCCGGCTTCCTGCGGCCTTGCGAGTGTGACGAGCCGGATGCCGCAGGCAGAAGCGGCTTGACATTTTTCCGGGTAGCCCCCGATGCTGCCGCTTTCCTTGGTAAGCAGGATCCCCGCGCCGCTCTGCCGGATATGGGCAATATTCTGCGAGACGGTGAACGGCCCTTGTTCGGGGATCAGATGCGCCGGCGGAAATCCGAGTGCCAGTGCTTCTGCAATGTGCGCCTGCGCCGGGAGCATCCGCACCCAGATCCGCAGGCAGTGATCCTTCACCCCGGCAAGCGCCGGGAGCGCCCGGCTGCCGAGGGTGCTGAGAACCGGCGTATCACAGCGGTTCAGAAGGCTTGTCAGCTCCTCCATGCTGTGTACGATCTCGCCGCATGCGTCCTCCTGCTGCCGCACAAGCCGTTCATAACGGATGCCGGAGGCGGCACAGGCCTGCCGGATATTGGCAGTTGCTTCGCGGGCATAGGGATGGGTGGCATCCACAACTGCCGCAAAATGTCCCCTTTGCACAAGCGCCTGCATCCCTTCGCAGTCCAGTGCGCCGGTATATACACGCACCCCCTCCGGAAGGAGGGAGGCTGCATAGGCGGTGGTCACGGAAACGGCGCAGGAAATTGCATTTGCAGCGCAGAATTCCGCAAGCTGCCGCCCCTCTGTTGTCCCGCCGAAGATGAGAATGTCAGACATTCCGGTACCCCCGCGGCGTGACCATTTTCCCGCCGATGATGCGTGTTTCCGAATTGCCGATGAAGACGGTGGTGAACATGTCCGCCGGGGTATCCCGCAGCTCTGCAAGCGTGAGGATCCGGTGCGCCTGCCCGTCTCTGCCGATATTCCGGACGAATCCGCAGACGGTTTCCGGAGAACGGATTTCCAGGAGAATGTCACATGCCATGGCCAGATGGCCGGCGCGTTTTCTGGAGGAGGGATTGTAGAGGACGATCACAAAATCCCCCTGTGCTGCACAGCGAAGGCGCTTTTGGATCGTTTCCATCGGCGTGAGCAGGTCGGACAGGCTGATGACGGCAAAATCATGCGTCAGCGGGGAGCCGAGCACCGCACCGCCGCTCATGGCCGCCGTCACCCCGGGAACGATCTCAATGTCAATTTCCGGACAGGCTTCCGCGAGCGTCAGGGCAAGCCCTGCCATTCCGTAGAGCTGCGAATCGCCGCTGCAGATCAGGGAAACGGTCTTGTGCCGCGCTTCGGAAAGGGCAAGCTCCACGCGCTCGCGCTCCTGCCGCATGCCGGTGGAGAGAAATGGCTTTTCCGGGAAATACGGCCGGATCAGCTCCGTGTAGGTCGTGTACCCGACAATGACATCACTGCGGGAAATTGCCTCCTGTGCAGCGATCGTCATGCCCTCCCGGCTGCCGCTGCCGAATCCGACGATGTATAGCTTCATACCCTGCTCCTTTCAAAATCCAGTATGATGTCCCGCTGTGCCGCAGCGCAGGTCACGCCGTCCGCAGCGGTCTTGTGCAGAATGAGCGTCCCCCGGCTGCATCGGACTGCGCTGCGTTCACAGACATTATCGGCACCGGTGACCTGCCGGACGAATGCGGATGCCGTGAAATCACCCTCAATTTCCATCAGCTCTGCGGCTGTATAGGCGATCAGGGGCAGACGGTGCTGCCGGCAGAATGCCACAAGACCGGGCTCCTGCGCTTTCAGGTCGATCGTGGCGACGGCGCCGATGCGCTCCATGGAAAGTCCGGCATCTGCCAGCGCTGTCAGGACAGCCTGTTTGATCGTTTCTGCCGGGGTGCCGCGTCTGCATCCGATCCCGAGCACAAGATCCTGCGGGACAAGGCGCAGCGTTACCGGAAACGGCCTGCGGTCGTCTGTACCGATGTACAGCCCTGTGCGGGTACCGGGATCTGCGGAGAGCTCCCGCGGCAGATTCCGGTACGGATAGTCCGTTACAATGCCGATCGGCTCCCCGTCAAGGGCAGCGCAGGCAATTGCCTTTGCGGCAGCGGGATCAGTCATGTGCAGGTGATTGGCGGCAGCAAAGCTGTCCGGGGAAAAGACGCCCCCGACATCCGTTGCCGTTGTAAGGACAGCCTGTGCGCCGAGTGCATCCGCGATCCGGACAGCAAGCGCATTCGCGCCGCCGATATGCCCCGAGAGAATGGGAATGACAAACCGACCGTCGGCATCGGCAACCAGCACCGCCGGATCGGTCAGCTTGGAATGCAGATGCGGTGCAGTCATCCGGACGGCAATGCCGCAGGCGCAGACAAAGATCAGCGCGTCCTGGCAGGAGAAGAGCTCTGCCGTCAATGCCGCCAGATCCGTAAAGCTCTTTGCATCCGCATCCGTATGCCTGACAAAGCACCAGCGCTCTGTCTCCGGAAGAATGTCCGCGATGCGGCGCGAGAGCAGTCGTCCGGATTCCGTCAGGGAAATGACTGCGGTCTTCATGGCTTTGCCCTCCGGAATTCCGTTTCAAATGCCGGGTCATAGAGCTTGGAGAGCGCCCGGTTGTCACCGAGAAATTGCCCCACGGTAATGAGGGCAGTCTTACGGATGCCGTGCGCGGCTGCCGTTTCTGCAAGTGTCCCGACCGTGCAGCGGCAGACCGTTTCGTCCGGCCAGGTCGCCTTGTAGACAATGGCGGCGGGGGTATCGGCAGGATAGCCGCCTTCGATGAGCTGCGCGGAGAGCTCCCCGAGCATGCCGGCACTCAGGAAGATCACCATGGTCGCCTGATGCGCGGCAAGCGCCCGGATCTGCTCGGTCTCCGGCACCGGTGTCCGCCCTGCCATGCGGGTGAGAATGACAGTCTGTGATACCTCCGGAAGGGTATATTCCGCCCGGAGTGCTGCCGCAGCCCCGCAGAAGGAGCTGACACCGGGGCAGATCTCATAGCCGATCCCCAGCGCATCGAGCCTGTCCATCTGCTCCCGGATCGCCCCGAATATACAGGGATCCCCGGTATGCAGACGGACAGTCGTCTTCCCGGAAGCCTCTGCATGCTGCATGACGGCAATGACCTCGTCGAGCGTCATGCGGGCGCTGTCGTGGATCTCGCATTCCGGCCGGGCGTACTCAAGCAGCTCCGGATTGACGAGCGAACCGGCATAGACAATGACATCCGCGCTTGCAAGCAGCCGCATGCCGCGTACCGTGATCAGATCTTTGGCACCGCTGCCGGCGCCGACAAAATAAACCATACTATTCCTCCGAAATCCGTTGTATCAGCGATTGTGCGGCACCGGCTTCCAGCACCACGGGATGCTTGTCCGAGAAAATGACCGCCCCGACCTGCGCAGCCCCTTTGACCCGCGCCTGCAGGTAATGGTCAATGCGTTCAGTGAGCACATCGAGCGCCTTCTGTGCCGCGCCGTGTGCAAAGAGAATGCTCAGTGCGGCATCGACCGTGACGCAGTCGGTCAGCTCCCGGAGCACTGCGGATTCCACGCCGGCCAGCGCACCGCAGGCAATGAGCGTTTCCATCCGTCCGTCTGCCGCCGAGGAATGCGTATTCATGATCCCGGCGCCGAGCTTGACGAGCTTGCCGATGTGTCCGACCAGCAAAATCCCTTCAAATCCGAGAGAAACCCCGATGTCAAGTGCATCCCCGATGAAGTTGCTGCATGTGACTGCGCGTTCCGAGACAGCCTGGGCATTCATTTGCAGAAAGGAGCTGCTGTAATTCCCGACAGTCAGCAATAGCTGACGGTACCCCACAGCGCGGCGCAGATTTGCTTCGGCGCGGATCGTTTCCACAAGGGCGGCGCTGCTCATCGGTTCGACAATGCCGGTCGTTCCGATGATCGAGATGCCGCCGGTGATGCCCATGCGCGGATTGAAGGTCTTCCGGGCAAGCGCCTCGCCGCCGGGCACGGAAATGACGATGCGCAGACCGCCTTTGTATTCATACAGCTCCGCAATTTCCGCGGCGGCCTGCGAGATCATCCGGCGGGGCACGGAATTGATGGCTGCCGCGCCGACCGGCTGGTCGAGTCCGGGCTTTGTCACGGTGCCGACACCCGCCCCGCCGCAGATCTCAATGCCCGCCGGAATGCGGGAGACTTCTGCATAAACAGAAATGCCGTTTGTCACATCCGGATCGTCGCCGCTGTCCTTGACGACCGCGCACCGGGCGGATGTGTCCGAGCGCTGCGGATCGCTGACAGGGAGATGCAGCAGATCCCCCGAGGGGGTGGCAAGTGTGACGGCAGCGCCCGTTGTGCCGGACAGGAGCAGCTCTGCGGCAGCCTTGGCTGCCGCTGCTGCACAGGAGCCGGTGGTATAGCCGCAGCGCAGCTTTTGTGTGCCGCGGTAGATATAGCGTTCTTCCATGTCTTCCTCATTTCTGTCCCGGCGCATAATTGACCGTGATGATGCCGGTGCACACCAGCAGCAGCGCAAGGACAAAGCTCAGATTGATCTGGGAACCCTCATGCAGCACCAGCGCGGAGATCAGAACGCCGCAGACCGGATTGAGAAATCCGAATACCGCGACCCGGGAAACGGGATTGTGCTTGAGAAGGATCGCCCACACGGAATAGGCGGCTGCGGAGATAAAGCTCAGGTACAGCAAAAGCAGGAAGGAGGGCGGCGTAAACTGCGGGAATCTGCCGCCGCCGAGCAATCCAATCAGCATCAGGACGATGCCGCCGAAGAAAAACTGCCATCCGCTGAGCAGCACCGGATCCTCACCCGCGGAGAGCTTTTTCATGCTGGCCGAGGAGAATCCGCTTGCGACCGTGCAGAGCAGGATCATGCCGTCACCGATAAAATTGAAGTGCAGCCCCGACAGCAGGCCGCTGAGATTGATGAGGATGATGCCGGCGAAGCCGATCACGGAGCCGGCGATCTTGCGAGCCGTGATCGTTTCCAGGCGATACAGAAGCCCGGAGATCAGAATTGCGAGAAAGACATTGGCGCCGACTAGAACCGAGGCCTTGACACCGCTGGTATGCGCCAGGCCGATGTAATAGCAGAAATACTGCGCAATGGTCTGGTAAAAGCTGATAATGCCGATTTTCCGGATCGAAGTCCGCTTCGGGATCAGCAGCCTCCGCTGCAGGATGCTGCCGGCCAGGAGTGTCATGATGCCGGCGACGGCAAACCGGAATCCGCCGAAGGTAAGCTGATCCGCCCATGCATCATCCGTGATCTGCAGCATCCGGTAGCCGGTTTTGACCGCAGAAAATGCGCTGCCCCACAATGCACAGCTAAAGAAGGCAAGCAGCGCCACGACCCATATATTTTGCAGAATATCCTTTTTAATCATACTGTTTCACTTCCCTAACCAGTATACCACATTTCCGGAAGAAAGTCCATAGGCAACACCGCACAAAGACCGGGAAGGGGCAGTCTGGGGAAATTGGGCATTGTTTTTTCCGGGGCGATGTGCTATAATGAAGCAGTAGGGCAGGTTTGCCTTTAAAAATAAAGAGAGGATTCTTTGAAACATGAAAAAAGCCATTCGGATCTTAGGTCGGATCCTCCTGGGATTTCTCCTGCTGGATCTTGCCGTCGTGCTGACCGTGTTTGTCTATCACCGCATCATGCTTGCGAAGGAGGAGGGACTCCTGGATCAATACCCCGGGCAGCTTGTGGAGGTAGACGGCCACAGCATGAATGTCTGTGTGCTGGGGGAGGGAGCGCATACGCTGGTATTCCTGGCACCGTCGCAGGACACCTCCCCGGCGATCACCTTTGAGCCGTTGTACAGTCAGCTTGACGGCGAATACAGAACCGTAGTCATTGAAAAGTTCGGATACGGCATGAGTGAGATCGTCGATACACCGCGGGATTATCAGACGATGGTGGAGGAATGCCGCAGCGCCCTTGCACAGGCGGGGGTGGAGGCGCCCTATATCCTGTGCCCCTATTCCAAATCCGGGATAGATACCCTGCTCTGGATGCAGGAATACCCCGACGAGGTGGAAGCCGTCATCGGCATTGACATGGCATTTCCGGAGCATTTCCGCCGGATGGGCATTGACACGGAGAATCTGAAGCAGGCAACGGCATTCATGGGCATTGCGCGGGCAACGGGACTGATCCGGCTGTTTGTGCCGGACAGCGCATTTTCCCCGCTGCATACGAAAGAGCAGGTCGCCCTGGAGCGAGCCCTCGTCTGCCGCAAATTCGGCAATCACAACATCAATTATGATGAATTCGTCACGCTTCCGGATGCCTGTGACCTTGCAGACAGCAGACCGCTTCCGGAAAAGCCGATGCTCCTGTTTCTGACAAACGGCGTCCCGGAAATCGAGACACAGACCTGGCAGGAAATTGCCCGCAGCTATGCGGAGGATCCGGAGTGGGTGTCCGTAACGGCATTTGATTGCAGCCACTATCAGATCATCGAAGCGGAATCCGGGGAGATGGCAGAGGAAATGCGCTCCTTCCTCGGGAATCTGGATTGACAGAAACGGCGCTGTATGGTATAATTATGACAGGAAACCCCTGTTTTCCGAAACAGAATGATGAGAGGAGCGGCAGATATGACACTCTATATCAATTGCTGCGTGCGCAGCGAATCGAGAACCGATC
This sequence comes from uncultured Ruminococcus sp., assembly GCA_902783005.1. Taxonomy (GTDB): domain Bacteria; phylum Bacillota; class Clostridia; order Oscillospirales; family Ruminococcaceae; genus UBA3855. The sequence goes on from CACZPI010000084.1 coordinate 24,031, forward strand.
GCCTTGCCAGGGCGGTGCTTGCAGGCATGGGAGACTACACGGAGCTGTATCTTCCGGAGATGCCGTTGCATCCGCTGACCCGGGAGATGCTTGACCGCCGCAGTGCTTTGCAGGCTGCGGGGGATTTTGAGGATCCGATGTTTGATCTGGCGCATCAGTTTGCGGATGCGGAGCGCATCGTGATCGGTGCGCCGTTCTGGGACGGCTCCTTCCCCTCCGTGCTCAAGGTCTACCTGGAGAATATCTACGCCATCGGCATTGTGACCGACTATGCGCCGGACGGAACGCCGGTGGGCATGTGCCGGGCAAAGGAGCTTGTCTACGTTACCACCGCAGGGGGACGGTACATCCCGGATTACAGCTACGAGTATATCCGGTCGCTCGCCGGGCGGTATTTCGGCATTGCCAATACAAGGCTTGTGATGGCGGAAATGCTGGATATTGCCGGCTTCGATGCGGAGCAGATCATGCAGGACGCCCTGCGGACGATCTGAAATTCCGCCTCAGAAAGGTCATAAAAATGATAAAAAAATTCGGAATCACGATCGGCGGCCTGCACCAGAAGATCCTGAGTCTGGTGCTGGTCTTTATTCTGCTGATCATCGGGCTGTTTGTAGCGGCGTACATGTACCTGTCATCCAACCTGTCCGGGATCGTGGAGCATTCCGCCGAGGAGCAGAAGCAGTCGATTGCGCAGGTCAGTGAGGATACCATGTCCTCCGTACTGGGCATTTCCATGACGCAGAGTGCGCGGATGCAGGCCTATATGGCCGATAATCTGTTTGCAGAGGCAAAGGGAAATGTCCTTGCCATGCAGGAATATGCAGAGTATCTGTACACGCACCGGGAGGAAATTCCCGATCAGACTGTCCTGCCGCCCGATCCCCGCAATGACGGTACGCCCACGGTGCAGCTCCAGCATGAAGAAGGGATCGACCCCGCGGACGATCCCGATCTGGGACCGGCTGCGAATATGGGACAGATCATGCTGGGCATGTACCGGAATTCCGGTGTGCTCAATTCCTGCTTCATTGCAACAGCCGGCGGCAGTATCGTTTATGTGGACGACCGCGCCGGATCCTACTTTGATGAGGGTGGCAATGTGACAAATTTCGAGACACGGCAGAGACCCTGGTATACGGGCGCAGCAGAGACAGGCGGGCTGTATTTCACGGGAATCGAGCTGGATTCCTTCACGAATATCCCGGGGCTGGTTTGCGCAGCGCCTGTCTATGAAAACGGCAGGCTTGCGGCGGTGGTCGGTGCGGATATATTCCTGACCAATATCGCGGAGTATGTCAACCAGTCCACCCGGAACGGCGGCTTCATCTGCCTGGTTGATGAAAACGGCGAGATCCTCTTTTCGCCCCGGACAGAGGGCAGCTTCCGCGCGGTGGAATCTGATCAGGCGGTCAGCCTTTTTAACAGCGACAATGCAGAGCTTGCGGATTTTACCAGAAGAGCGCTTTCCGGTGCGACAGAGCTTGAAACGGTCACGGTGGATGGCAAGGAATATTACCTGTGCGGCGCCCCGATGGGGACTGTGGGATGGGCGGTCATTTCCGCAGTGGAAAAGGAGCTGTCCGACCAGCCCACAAAGGCAATGCTGGCTGCCTATGACAGCATCAGCGCCGAAGCCGTCGGGGAATATCGGACAGGCGCGGCGCGTGCCAGACAGACCTTGCTCATTCTGACGCTGGTTGTGCTTGTCCTTGCGACGGTCGGTGCATTGACGGTGGCCGGACGGATCGTCAGACCGGTCGAATGCATGACCCGGCGCATGGGTGAGATCGACGGCACCGATTTTGTCTTCCATATGGAGGAGACCTACAAAACGAAGGATGAGATCGAGGTGCTTGCCAAGGCATTTGCCGCGCTTTCAAATCGTACACGCGACTATATCGACCAGATCACGCAGATCACCGCGGAAAAGGAGCGCATCGGTGCAGAGCTTGCACTGGCGACCCGGATCCAGGCGGACATGCTGCCGAATATATTCCCGCCGTTTCCGGAACGGTCGGAATTTGACATCTATGCCACCATGACCCCGGCCAAGGAGGTCGGCGGCGATTTCTATGATTTCTTCCTGATCGACGACGACCATCTGGGAATGGTCATGGCGGATGTATCGGGCAAGGGCATCCCGGCGGCGCTCTTTATGATGATGTCGAAGATCCTGGTGAACAATTATGCGATGATGGGCGGCAGCCCCGCACAGGTGCTTGAGCAGACGAATGACCAGATCTGCAAGAACAACGATGAGAAAATGTTCGTCACAGTCTGGTTCGGCGTGCTTGAGATCTCGACCGGACATGTCACGGCGGCCAATGCCGGCCATGAATACCCGATCCTGCGCCGGGCAGACGGCGAATTTGAGCTGTTCAAGGATAAGCACGGATTTGTGATCGGCGGCATGGAGGGCATGCGGTACAAGGAATATACATTTCAGATCGAACGCGGCGGAACGCTGTTCCTGTACACCGACGGTGTGGCAGAGGCGACCAATGCTGACAACAAGATGTTCGGCCTGGACAGAATGCTTGCCGCACTCAACCAGAATCCGGATGCATCCCCGGAGGAGCTGCTGCACACGATGAAGCAGGCAGTGGATGCATTTGCAGGCGATGCACCGCAGTTTGACGACCTGACGATGCTTGGCCTGAAGCTGCTGTAAGCTCATGCATCCCCTTCCCGCATGCGGGAAGGGGATATTTTTGGTGAGATTCAGAAAAAAGAAATAATCTGTTGAACCTTTTTCCAAAATACAGTGTTATACTATATGTTGGCGCTATCTGAAAGAGAGGATAAACAGATGAAGGACATCACAGAATATTTGGCAGACGCCCGCCGCGGGGACAGAGACGCCTTCCGGGCGATCCATGTTCAGACAGCCCGGGAGCTTGGCTGGTACTGCCGCCGCCTGACAGGGAATCCGCAGGATGCGGAGGATCTGATGCAGGAGACCTACCTGACCGCCTGGCAGAAGCTCGGCCAATTCGGAACCGGGAGCTTTCCGGCGTGGCTGCGTACCATTGCCCGCAATACCTGGCTTAACCGGATCCGGCATGAGAAGCCGGAGCTGTCGGCGGGAGACATTCCGGAGGAGATCCCGGAGAATGAGCTGCTTTCACCGGCGCATCTTGCCGAACAGAAATTGGTCGGTGAACTGATCGTGCAGGTCATGGAGGAGGCGCTTTCGCCGGAACACAGAATGACAGTGCTGCTGTTTTATTACGATGAAAAGACGATCCCGGAGATCGCCGCCGAAATGGGATGCTCTGTGGGTACGGTCAAATCCCGGCTGCATTACGCCCGCAGAAAGCTGCGGGAACGGCTGGAGGAACGCGGCATCATGCTTGCCTCCGGCGTTCCGCTTCTGGGCAGGGCTTTGCAGGAAAGCGCACGCATGGCGCCTGTTCCTGCCGTACCGCCTATGCCTGCTGCTGCAAAAGCAGTTTCGGCCGCATGGAAGGCAAGGCTCGCCATCGGCGCCGCTGCGGTGCTTGCAGCCGGCGGGATCGGCGGGGCGATTGCCTATCGGCAGGGAAAGCAGCCGGTGCAGGAAACCATGCAGACCGAAGCGACTATGCAGACCCGCCTGACGATTCCCCCGGAAACACAGGCAGAGACTCCGGCGGCGCCCCCTGCTGAAACGGAAGCGCTTATGGAGCCGCAGCCCGGCGGGGAGCTGGTCATGCAGCAGTTCGGACAGTCGGTGCATACCGTGTATTTTACCATGGGGATCCCGGAGCTGTTCTATACGCCGCGGGAGCCGTCAGAGATCCAGCAGAAGGTGCCGGAGCTTTACTGGGAAAACGGCCATGTCCTTTCCGGGCGGTATCCGGTGCGGTTTGAAGCGCGGGACGGTACCGGAGACAGCATTGTGGTCATCGGCAGGGAAGGCAGCTATGAGGTGCCGCTTCCTGCGGATTTTCTGGCGCAGGAGCTTGACAGCGTGCAGCTCGGTGCCTTGGCCGATACCGAATATCCGGTCGATACCGAGCACTGGGAGATCAATCCCGACCTGCCGCCGACCTTCACGGCGCAGCGTGCAGATTTTTCCGGAGAAAAAGACGGAAAGGCCTGCACGGGTACCGTCATTTACTGGGAAACGGCGATGGATGAACGCTACCCGGTGGTCGGTTCGGTGTATTTCTTTGATTTCAGCGGGACACGCGCAGAGGATTATGCTGCCGCAGAGGGCAGCCTGCTCATCACGGAGCTGACCGTGAACAAGCGCGACCATGTGCTGCCGACCGTCGATGTCAACAAGATTCCAAAGGAATTTTTACCATAATAAGAGAGGAAGATGTATCATGAAGAAACAAATCTGCGCAGGGATCCTTGCAGCCGCCGTGCTGCTGACACCGTGGACAGGCACAATGCCCCTTGCATCCGGAACGGTGTATGCCGCGGAGGAATCCCTGACTGATGCCGCAAGCGGGCTGCAATATGTGACTGAAAACGGCGGCGTTACGATCACCGGTGCCGACCTGACAGCGGCAAGCATTACGATCCCTTCTGAAATTGCCGGACTTCCGGTGCGCACGATCGGCAGCCATGCATTCTACAATTCCCAGACCGGCGGCAATCATGTCCTGCAAAGCGTGACGCTGCCGGATACCCTGACAGCCATCGCGCCCCATGCCTTTTCCGGATGCAGCAAGCTGACCGCGGTCACACTTCCGGACTCCTGCACCCGGATCGGGGAATATGCATTTCAGGGCTGCTCGTCGCTGACGCAGATCAACATTCCGGAGGGTGTCACGATCATCAAGCCCTTTACCTTTGCAAACTGCGGCTTCCAGGAGATTTCCCTTCCGGAGACGGTCATGGAGGTCGATTCCAATGCCTTTGCAAGCTGCCAGCTTGTCGAGCTTGAACTGCCGGTCGGTGTTGCGCTGGTCGGAGAATCAGCATTTGCACACAACCAGATGTTACAGTATGCGATCCTGCCCGGCGTGGTGCAGATCGGGGACAATGCATTTGAGGCGTGTACCAATATGAAGACAGTGCTGCTTTCCGAAGCACTCCAGTCCATCGGCGCCGGGGCATTCTCCAACTGCAAGGCATTGACGGAGGTCGAACTGCCGGAGGGACTTGAATCCATCGGGGATTATGCCTTCGGGATGTATGCGGGCGTGAATGCGCTGACCATTCCGGAATCGGTGGAATGGCTCGGCTCCGGTGTCTGCCCGGGTGCCGTGGAAACGATCGACGGCGTGAAATATATCGGAAACTGGGCAGTCGGCACGGAGGGCACCCCGGAATCTGTGACGCTTCGGGAGGGCACGGTCGGCATTGCAAAGAATGCCCTGAGCGTGTACACCCTGACAGAAGTGACGCTGCCGTCATCGCTTCAGTATTTTGACGGCGATTCCTTCGGCGCCTCCAATCCGCGCATGACTGCCGTGCATGTCCCGGAGGACAATGCGGCCTTCTGTGATGTGGACGGCGTGGTGTACAGCAAGGACGGTTCGGTGCTGATATACTATCCCGGCGGGCGGACGGATGCGGCATTCACGGTGCCGGACGGTGTGCTGTACATCGGCACCGCGGCCTTTGCCAATGCCAAGGCGCTCGAATCCGTAACGTTCCCCGACGGCCTGCTGGTGATCGCGGATCGGGCATTTTCCGGCTGCAATGCACTTGCCGGCGTCCATTTCCCGGAGGGACTGCTGCGCATCGGTGCAGGTGCCTTCCGTGAGAGTGAAGCACTCTTCGGGTCGGAGCTGCCGGACAGCCTGCTGCGCGTGGGACACAATGCCTTTCCGCTCATGGGCGGCAGCCGGAGCGCTCTGATGACAGACGGCTGGTACGATGCGGAATATTCCGGCTACAACGGCGCCCCGCTCGAGATCCGTGAGGGTGCGGTCGGACTGACAGATTCGCTCTTTGCAAACCGCACCATGAAGAGCGCTGTGATCCCGGATTCTGTGATCTTCCCGGGTACCTACACCTTCTGGCACTGTGCCGATCTCGAATCGGTCACCATCGGCAGCGGCCTGATCGGCATTGCGGAGGGGGATTTCGGCAAATGCTTCTCGCTGCGGGAGATCACGCTGCCGGAGAATATCAGCTTCATCGAAGCGGGGGCATTTATGGAATGCGATGCCCTGGAGAGGATCACTGTTCTGAATCCGGAATGCCAGATTGAGGATTCGCCGTTCTCAATTTCGGAGACAGCCGTGATCTGCGGCTATGCAGGCTCGACCGCCGAAGCCTATGCGAAGGCCTACGACAGACCCTTTGAAGCGCTCGGCAGTATCCGCGGTGATGTGAATGCCGACGGGGTATTCAGCGTTCTCGATGTGGTCGCCATGCAGCACTGGCTTGTGGCAGACGGCACGGTGCTGGCAGACTGGCGGGCAGGGGATCTGAACGGAGACGGCAGGCTCGACATTCTCGATTTGGCCATGATGAAGCGGGAGCTGACGGCAAAGCAGGCGTGAAGAGAAGGTATTCCGGGGATTGACAGCAGGCCGTGATTGTGCTATAATGGGTAAGTCGTTTACCCGAATACACAATAGATTGGAGCATGCACGATGGAAGAAACCAAAAAGAAGAAGCATAAGGCCGGGCGGATCATTCTGCTGGTGATTTTGCTGCTGATCGCCGCATTTGTGGCGCTCATCTGCTATCACAGCACCCGGAATACCAAGGAGATGCATGCCGTCATTGCCGGAGGCCTGGAGACAGTCGGTGAATTTGAGAAGGTCACGCCGGTTGATGCCGGGAACTACACGGATATTAAAATGAATGGCATCATGAAATTCCATGTAGACCAGTATGAGGTGGAGGATTTTGGCAATCTGTCCGTGATGACCACAAACATGGTCTTCATGCAGATGGCGACCTTTACGCTGACGCCGTTTGAGAAGAATGCGCCGCTGTGTACATTTGATTACATGTACATCATGGGCAACCGCAAGTCCTATGCGGAATTCTATGACCTGGCAGCGGATTCCGAAAGGGAGGAATACACGGCTGTGATTGATTCCCTGCGCGAGATGAGCACCCGTTACAGCGATCTCGAAGATGTACCGTATGAAGGCAACTGGTATGACAATCTGCTGCCGGTATTCCTGCACAAAAAGCTGCCTGCAAAGGAGGAACCGCGCAACAGGGAGCTGTTTAGCGATGCGCTGACGACCTACATGACCGCGGTTTCCGCGCTGCCGCAGAATAGCCCGGAGGAAGTGGCTGTGCAGGTGGAGAATACCAAGGCTTACAGCGACGGCCTGATCGAAAAGGGCGGCGTTTCGACCGACGTCTTCAAGCAGGCGCTTGGTGAAGAGACCACGCGGGATTTCTTTGATACGACCTTCTTCGGCACCGCATTGTATGCGGATCCGGCACAGTCCTGAACCATACTGCCCCCTTCCGGAATGGGAGGGGGCTTATGTTTTGGCCTGAAATGGGACATTTCCATTTATAATTCTGAAAAAATCAACATGCTGTAATGTGCGGTTTGTATAAAATGAACATATCTGCATTGTGATATTTCGAAAATGTGAATTTTCTGGAAAAAGGCGGATTTTCAATTGACTTTTGAACTACACATTGTTATAATAGAAACAAGGACGGCGTGATGTCAGATGGCACCGGCCATCCGGGATAAATATGGAAAGGATATGTTAAAATGAAAAACAGTAACAGGATCCTTGCAGGTGTGTGTGCAATGCTGTTCGTACTGCAGACGGGTATGACCGGTCTGACAGCACTCGCAGAGGAGGCACCCGCTGCAACGGAAGCAGCAGATGTAAATGCGGCAGCAGCAGAAACGACCGAAGCAACGCAGCCGAGCCAGGCAGATGAGGCGGCCGCAGCGACGGAAACGGCCAAGGCAGCCGAGACACAGCAGGATGCAGCAGAGGCGCAGACGGAAACCGAAACGACGGGTGTGATTGCTCCGGTCGCCGCAGGCGATGCGATGACAGCGACCGGCGTACCGACTGTTCCGGCGACGCTGAAGATCGGTACCCCGGTGATCGTCAAGGGAACCGTCAAGTCTGAGTCCTCTGAGATTACCGCGCTGACATGCGGCGTTTATGATGAGAACGGCAAGTTCGTGACGGGCAGAACCGTGGCTCCGAGAACCAAGACCTATGACCTGAACCGCCTTGATGCGTATGTGGCATTCAATAAGCTGGCTGTGGGCAATTACACCTTTGCTGTTATTGCCACCAATGCCTCGAATACCAACTATGCGATCGTCAAGCAGTCCTTCTCCGTCTATGACAAGGTGACGCCCGGTACGGACGCTTCTACCGACAAGATCACCTCCACCGGTATCACCCAGATCCCCGATCAGATCAAGAAGGGCTCTCCGGTCATCGTGCGCGGCGTAGTATCCTCTGCACAGTCTGACATCACGCAGGTAACCGTATCCGTGACCGATCCGGTCGGCGGCGGCTGGCTGACGGGCAAGACCGTGGATGTGAATACCAAGAGCTATAACATCGCGAATCTGGATTCCTATGTGCGCTTTGACAAGCTGCCTGACGGCGAATTCAAGTTCAGTGTTCTGGTGACCAATGCTTCCAACAAGCAGTTCGAGGCATACACCAAGATCTTCAAGGTCGGCACCGGCAATCCTGTCCAGCAGGGCGACCCGGCATCGGATACCATGACCGTTGTCAATCTGTTCCAGATGCCTGACAGCATCAAGGTCGGCCAGATCGTCAATGTCACCGGTACCGTCTTCTCCAAGGATACCAATTTTACTGCGCTGACCGTTGGCGTATACGATGCACAGGGTAATTTCAAGACCGGCAGAACCATCAATCCGGGTACCAGCATCTATGACCTGAAGAACCTCGACCGCTATGTTGCCTTCAGCAAGCTCGCAGCCGGTGAGTACACCCTCGCCATCATTGCTTCCAACGGTTCCAAGACCAATGAGACGCTGTATTCCAAGAAGTTCACCGTTGGTACCGGCACCGTGACCCCTGTGACCGGCGAGGACAAGATCACCCTGTCGGGTGCTGCCAACATTCAGGGCGCCTACAAGTACGGCTCCCCGGTCAATGTGTACGGCACGATCACCTCGGAGACCACCAACCTGACTTCTGTGACCGCAGGTGTCTATGATGCCAACAACAAGCTCATTACCGGCAGCACCGTCACCGTCAATGCCAAGTCCTACGATCTGAAGAATCTCGACAGATCCGTTGAATTCGACAAGATCCCTGTCGGCAATGATTATACATTCCGTGTCTATGCCTCCAACGGCACCAGAACCAATGAGGCACTGTACACCTCCCGCATTGTTGTGACCGCTGACGGCACACAGCCCGGCACTACGGTTTCCGATACCCTGACGCTCTCCGGTGCGACCAGCATTCCGGACAGCATCAAGCTCGGTCAGCCCGTGAATGTCACAGGCACCGTGATCTCCGCTTCGTCCAATATGACTGCACTCACGGTCGGCGTGTACAATTCTGACGGTCAGTTCGTGACCGGCAAGACTGTCAATCCCAGAGCCAAGTCCTATAATCTGAAGAACCTTGACTATGCAGTTACCTTCGACAAGCTGGCTGCCGGCACCTATACCTATGCAGTCATTGCTTCCAATGCAGCCAATACGAACTACACCGTCCTGAGCAAGAAGTTCACTGTCGGCACCCAAAACGGCACCACGCCCACCGATCCGCCCGCAGCCGCAAGCCTGACCATTACCGGCGGTACAGAGGTTCCGTCCAATCTGGCAGTCGGCCAGCTCCTGAATGTCAAGGGCACCGTACAGAGCAGCAGCACGATGACCTCTCTGACAGTCGGCGTTTACGATACCTCCGGCCACTTCAAGACCGGCAGAACGATCAACCCGGCAGCCAAGTCCTATGATCTGTCCAAGCTCGATTATGCCGTAGAATTCAACAAGCTCCCCAAGGGCAGCTATGTCTATGCGGTCATCATCACCAACGGCGAGAAGACCAACTACGCACTGGTGAACAAGTCCTTCACTGTCGGCGGCGGCACTCCGGCCACACCGGTGGCAGGCGACGATGCACTGGCCATTTCCGGCGGCACGAATGTACCGGATACGATCGCATACGGCCGGATCCTGAATATCTTCGGCACTGTGACCTCCGGTTCCTCGAATATGACCTCGCTGACCTGCGGCGTTTACGATGCAGCCGGCAAGTTCGTCACCGGCAGAACGATCAATCCGAATACCCGCAGCTACGACCTCAAGCGCCTTGATGATTATGTGGCATTCAACAAGCTGCCGGCAGGTGAGTACACCTATGCAGTCATTGCGACCAACGCGACACACACCAACCAGACGCTTGTGACCAAGAAGTTTACTGTCACCGGCGCAGCAGCAGTCGATGCAAGTGTGACGATCACCGGCGGCACGGTGGTACCGTCTACCGTGACACGCGGCAGGGGCGTTATCGTGCGCGGCACCGTATCCTCGACGCAGACGATCAGCAAGGTCTCTGTTGTTGTCAATGACAAGAATGCACAGACAAACTTCACCAGAACCAGCGGCACAGCGACTCCGAATACAAAGAGCTACAACCTGAGTGCCCTTGACAGCCAGGTACGCTTTGATCTGCTGCCGGCAGGCACCTATGAATACAGCGTCATCGTGACCTCCGGCGGTAGAAACTACACCGTAACGGCACAGACGTTTGTCGTTCAGTAACAGCATTTCCATCAATCGTCAGTCTGCCCGGATTCTCTCCGGGCAGATCATTTATACAGAGATCATGCAAGGAGTTGGAAACATGAAGACAATCAGAAAAGCAGCAGCCCTTTTTACAGGTCTGCTGGTGGCAGCCGGCGCAGTTCCGGCATTTCCCGCAGGGGCAGAGGAGCTGCCGGAGAGCTTTGACCTGCGCACGAAGGGTCTTGTCAGCAGCGTCAAGGATCAGATCAATTACGAAACATCGTGGGCATTTTCGGCGCTCAGCAGCATTGAGACCGGCGAGATGGCAGCCGATCCGTTTGTTGACCTGTCCGAATGGCATCTGGCCTATTATACCTATTCCAACCAGTTCGGCTACCTGTACTCCACGGACAATCTGTTCAATGCCGGCACCTACGATGCACAGCAGGAGACCGGCATCCTCACAAGCTGGATCGGCCCGGTCAGCGAGGACAAGGCAGAGATCTACGGCGACGAGAGCATCACGGATTCCATGCTGACTATGGATGAGGTGCGTGCGCAGGCGGAATACCATGTCACGGATGCTGTCAATCTGGAATACCAGGTAACAGAAAACCGTGATGATGCCGCCTTTGCTGCACAGCGCGACGCTGTCAAGCAGTATGTATACGGCGGCGAAGCCGTGGATGTCAGCTTCCTCTACCGCAGCGAATGCTTTGACCGGGAACATGCGTCCTATTATTACCAGGATGCAGCCGGAGAAAAGAACTGGCATTCTGTCAGCATCGTCGGCTGGGATGACAGCTTCCCGGCATCTGCCTTTGCATCGGATCCGGGCATGGACGGAGCATGGCTGTGCAAGGACAGCTATGGCCCCAGCTGGGGGAATGACGGCTATATCTGGCTGTCCTATGCGGATACCTCGATGGATGATGTTTATGTGATCCGCGCCGAATCCGCCGGGCTGCATGACCGGCTGTACCAGCATGATGATTTCGGCAATTCCGGCCGCTTTGCGGCAGACCGTGAAAACGGCGATACCTCCGTCATGGCTGCCAATGTCTTTACTGCGCAGGAGGACGGATGGATCGACAGCCTCATGTTCTGCAATGTATCCCGCGGCACCGATGCGGAATTCACGGTCTATACCGGCCTTGCGGATCCCGGCAATCCCGTTTCGGGAACGGCGCAGACCACTGTCAGCACCCGCTTCCCGGAGAAGGGCTATCAGACCGTGACACTTGAGACCCCTGTGGCATTGGAGAAGGGCGAACAGTTTGCGATCGTGGCCAAGCTCTCCGGCACGCAGGCAGATTCCCGCATTCCCTGTGAATTTGCGACCCGCACGGAGATCACCCATCCGGACGGCTCGAATGATGTCAGCGACAGCGTCTTCTCCATGGAAATGCTCGAACGCGATTTTACCGAGGGACAGAGCTTTTACAGCACGGACGGCACCTACTGGTATGATATGTACCATGTAGAACCCCTCACCGATACCTCCGGGGATGCGGATGCGGGCGACACCACAGAAACGACCATGAAGGCCGGCAATATCTGCATGAAGGCCGTGACCCGTGATGTGGGAACGGTGGTTTTCTCAGACTACCACGAAAGCATCCTGCCGGATGCGAAGATCACGCTTTCCAATGACGACCAGGCACCGATCTACTATACATTGGACGGTGTGAACTGGGAGCTGTACCAGGAGCCGATCGGCTTCCCGGAGGGTGCGGAGGAAATGGAGATCTCTGCCTATGCCGATCTGGAGATCGTGGCAAAGGGCGAGGAAAAGACCATTTTCAGCCGGCATTATTCCGTCAGAGCATCCGCTGTTTCAAGCCTTCTGTGCAAGAATGCAGGGGACAATGATTATGCCGTTCCGGATCCGGCGGATCCGAAGCATCTGCGGTATGCTGTCCCTTCCGGCACAAAGACCCTGGAGCTGGTACCGATGACTGCCGGAACGGTGACCGTGGACGGAAAGACCTATGCATCCGGGCAGACGATCCCGGTTTCTCTGACAGGCAGCAGTACAGGCATTACCCTCACTGCACAGGAGGAGGGGCTTGCGCCGACAACGTACACCCTGACCGTCGGAACATTCGGCGGGGAGGAGCCGGAATACACGCTTGGCGATGTCAATGCGGACGGCGAGGTCAATTCCGTCGATGCCTCTTTGATCCTCGTTGCCGCCGCCTCCTTCGGCCTGCATGGAACGACAGGTCTGGAGGCATGGCAGGAAGCGGCGGGCAATGTCAATGCAGACGACGCCGTGGATGCGGTCGATGCCTCCATCGTGCTGACCTATGCATCAAGCGCCGGCCTTGGCGGTGGATCCAGACTGGAGGATTTCATTCCCTGACCGCAGCTTTTATACTGAATCTTCCCCTTCCCGGGCGTCGGGAAGGGGACTTTTTCATCCGTGCAGATGCCGGAGAAGCCCAAACGGCGCAGAATGCCGGCAATGTGCACAAACACCTTGATAATTTTTCGGCACGAAATCCCCTGTTTCCTATGGCGAAACCGATTAAGATATGGTATAATTAAGTATGATAGGCATTTTCTGCCCGAAACAGAAATGGAGGTACAGTATGGGACTATTTGACAAACTCAGAAATGACCAGCAGAATGTGCCCGCTTCGCCGCAGCCGGCAGGAAACCGGACGGAGACGGTCGTATTTGCGAAGCTCCCTGACACTCTCGAGGAATTCAAGGCGCTCGCGCAGGCACAGATGGCGAACCCGTTCGATACGGCGGCGCGGATTCCCCAAGACCCGTGCAGCTCCGTCTTGCCAAGGACGGAAAGTGGTACCTCTGGGAGCAATTTCTGCTTGCGGATATCCGGCAGCCGGAAAGCGCCGATCCGTGGGCGTAAGCAGCAACGATCCATCATCAAAGGAGGACTGATACAATGAACAGACTCAGACGCCGCATCCTTGCAGGTGCATCTGCACTGGCTATGCTCGGAATGCATCTTGCCGCGCTGCCGCCGGGGACATTCCCGGAGATCGCGCAGCGGGTGGAGCTGACTGCATCCGCAGCAGAACCGAACATTACAAACTGCGACGAGTTCATGGAATATCTCGACGAAAATTTCCGTTATACTTACAATGTGGAAAACAACGTAACGAGTATCACAATCACCGGGTACAAGGGTACCGAAACGGATGTCTATATGCCGCGGCCGATTATGGCGTCCATTGACGGAAGCTCTGCCTACGAAGGCAAGAGAATCGCGGCCATTGCGCCGGATGCGTTTGCCGGCAATACGGAGATCACCTCCGTGACCCTCCCGTCCTCTGTCCCGGAGATCCCGGACGGTGCATTCAAGGGCTGTACGGCACTGGAGGGCGTGAAGTTCGACAACACGAGCAATATCCTCGGCACCGTCATCAGCGCGAGCTCCACTGAGATGAAGCGTATCGGAGATACGGCCTTCTATGGCTGCACCTCGCTGAAGCAGATCGACCTGGGCCCGGTTGGCAAGGAATATACCATCGGTGCAGAGGCATTTTCCGGATGCACCTCTCTGGTGAGCGCCCATATTGAAAAGGTTACCGCCCTCGGCAAGAACTGTTTTTCCGGCTGCACCGCGCTGCTCTCGGTTACCACCAGTGACGACAAGCTCACGGAGATCCCGGAGAACTGCTTTTATAACTGCACCTCCCTGTCCACGATCACGCTGTGGGATCATGTGGAGAAGATCGGTGCGAGTGCCTTCCGCAACTGCCGGAAGCTGCAATATGTGGACGGCATGTGGAATGTCAGGGAGATCGGGGACAATGCCTTCTGTGACTGCAACAAGCTCAAATATCTCCAGTCCACCTCTGATGACCGTGAGAACGGCACGGCATACTTCCACCTTCCGGACGCTCTGGAATCCGTCGGTAGCAATGCCTTCCTGCACTGTGGGGCAGAGGGGACGGTCACCATCCCGGCAAGCGTGACATCCATCGGCGTCGGCGCCTTCTGCGGCATGGGAAGCCTGAATGCGCTTGCTATGGAAGATGAAAGCAACGAGAAATACATGACCGAGTACGGTGTGCTCTACACCCGACCGAATGCGGACGGACAGCGTGCGATCCTGGCATGGCCGTCGAAAAAATATATGGGAGAATACAAGGTTCCAGAGGATATTGTGACGATCTTCCCCTATGCTTTTTCCGGCGTGGATTGCAGCCGGTTTACGATCGGTGAGGGTGCGCTGAAAACGATCTGTGACCGTGCATTTGAAAATGCCAAGTTTAACTATTTTGTGATCGACAGCACCGAAGGAGATCCGGTACGGTTTTCGTCCCGCGTCTTTGAGAATGCATATATTGAGCACTTCCGTATGTATGGGGATGCTGCCCTGGAATACGACAATTCTGTCAATGCAAACTTCCGGAATGCAAAGATCGACGAGCTGTATATCGGTGAGAATGTCTCGAAGATCCCGGACGGCTTCTTTGGCTACTGCGAGATGGATGCATATATGTCCGATGCGGAGAACCAGGCGAATATCCCTGTGATCTCGATGCTGTATTACAACACCAGTCATGTGGAAAACGTCAGCGGCGGCTGCTTTGCAGGCGTGGAGCAGGCAGAATTCGGCGAGGATGTAGGGACGATACCGGCCAACATGTTCAATATGCCCCGCGGCGGCTCGAAGCTCAAATCGGTCACCATTCCCGAGGGCGTGACCGGGATCGGCAGCGGTGCCTTCCGCAACTGCCCGCTGCTGACCGAGATCAGTCTGCCGGATTCCCTGACGAGCATCGGCTCCAATGCATTCGATCAGACGCCCATCCGCACGCTGTACGTCCCCGGCAGGGTGACCGAGCTTGGCATGGGAGCCTTCCTCAATATGCCGAAGCTCGAATGGATCGCACTTCCTGATAATTTTGGTACGGCCTGGAGCGAGATCGCCTACTGCGGCATCGGCTTCCAGGGCGAATGGCCGGAAGACGTCGATCCGGTGGACAATACCGTCATGATCTACGGTGTCGAGGGCTCTGCGGCAGATGACTATGTCAACGGCAGCCCGACACACAGCAACGCCAATGCGGAATTCACCGCCGTTACCGATCTGTCCGAAGCTGCTTTCCGATACGAGCGTTACGGTGACGACGACGGTGATACCAAGGGAACGAGCGTTTATGACGGGGATGCCCCGATGCGGCAGTTCTATAAGTACACCGGCAGCGAGGTCACTCCGGCGCTCTATGCGATCAATGACGATACCGGGTTCCAGGATGCACATGTTTCCGTTTATGAATTCAATGTGGATCCCGGCACTGCCCTGACGACGATCTCCACACGCAATCCGCAGGACGGCGTGGGAATTGGCTACGGGGAATTCGTGATCTACGACCGGGGCTGCATGACAGAGGAAAACGGCAACCATGCATGGAGCAGATGGACGACGGTCAGTGAGGTCGATTGTCTTTCGGACGGCGTGGATGTGCGCTACTGCATGTACTGCGGCAAGCCGGAAAGAGTCATCATCAAGGCGCTTGGCCATCATGAATGGAGCGGCTGGACGATCACCAAGGATCCCACCTGCAAGGCAGAGGGCGAGCAGGAGCATACCTGCCTCCACTGCGGCGTGACGGAGACCGAACCGATCGAAAAGGCAGCGCATACCTGGTGTGCGCCGGAGGATGCAAAGACGATCCAGCCCGGCTTCGGCAAGGAGGGCTATACCTGCCTGTACTGCACGGAATGCGGCGAGGAGGGCGAGCATCTGGAAACGATCCCGGCGCTGGATACCGTTGTGAAGAACATTACCGTCAAGACACCTTCCCCGACGACCGCCACCCTGTCCTGGGATCCGGTCAATGCCGACGGTGTGAGCCTGCACTGGGAACGCGAGGATGCTCCGGGCGAATATCTGGGCAGCATGTACGTTGCTGCGGAAGAGCATACGGCCATTATCACAGGTTTGCAGCCCGGTGTGCCTTATACCGTTACCTTTGAGCTGTATCAGAATGACGATACCGATGCCTCGGGCAGGCGCTTCTCCGGCGAAACCGAGACTGCACAGATCATGACACCCTATCCGGCCATTGCGGATCTGACCGCAGAGCCGGGATACGGCACGGCAGCACTCACCTGGACAAAGCCGGATCCCGAGCTTGTGGATACGGTCGATGTCTGCGTGATGCCCGGCGGCAGCAAGCGTGCGGAGGGCATGAGCGACGAGGCGCTTGTTAATTATCTTGAAACAACAACCGATCCGCGGATCCTGTGGATCGACGGCACACAGGATGCCGCCTGCCAGGCCGGGAACATGAAGCCCGGCAAGCTGTATACCGCCTATGTCTATGCACATGCCGGGACGGACGCGAAGACGCCTGTTTCGATCGTGGAATTCACCACAAAGGAACTGACAGCCTCCGGTGCAGAGGCGTATGATGTGACAAGCAGCAGCTTCACGGTGTCCTGGGATCCGCTGCCGGACGGCGAAATGAAGGCTGCGGCGTACAAGGGCATTCCGGAGGGTGTTGATCTGATCCGGCTGAACGCGCTGATCGAGGAGCTGGATGCAGAATTTGACACGCCCGATGAACAGCGCGAATACCTCCTTGCAAATGAAGGTGAGGATGCGGCCATTGCCTATGATGCGTTAAATGACAAGGAAAACCCGGCGGCATATCTGGAGGCGGTGCCGTATGATACCAATTCCGCTGCATTCACCGGCCTCGAGGAGGATACCCTGTATACCGTACTTCTGATCCCGGCCTATGAGAAAGTATCGGCTGACCCCGACCATTTTGCACAGCTCCAGGTCAGAACTGCCGGCAAGCCTGCGATCCGCAATGTCACTGAGGGCAGCGTCGGCTGGGGAGATTTCTCCGTCAAGTGGGATGCTCCGGCATCCGAACCGGAGGAGCTGAATGTATCCGTATACCGGGGGATTCCGGAGATTATTGCCGTGGAGGGTGCAGAGAGCTTTGACATCGCTGCATACCCGGATACGGTCTGCGTTGAAAACACCGGCGTCAGACCGGATGCGCTCTTCTATACCGCCTCCGGTCTGTATCCCGACACACTGTATACCATTGTGATTGAATCGCGTTTTGCCGGCAGCGAACCGGTATTTACCACTGCTCAGGTCAGGACGAAGCCCTTTGACCTGACTGTCACTGATCTGAAGGCGGATCCGATTACTGCGGACGGCACCTGCACGGTTTCCTTCTCGCGCCCCGACGGCAAGGTCGGCGTTCAGCTGTTTGCAATTACGGATTTCGGAGACAGAGATGTGCTCTCCCTGACCTATGCGGAATTTGAGAAGGAATTCATCGGCACAGGCATGATGGCCGGCGCTGCAAACCTCTATGAGAATGAAACATCGTATACCTTTGAATCCCTGACCGGCAAGGAGCAGTATGCGATCATTGCATTTGCGGTTCCGGAGATGGGCGGCAGCTATCAGCAGCAGTTTGTGAAGGAAGGCACTGCTGTCCTTGTGGATGCATTTGCCGAACCGGTTTCCACGGAAAGCACAATGCAGATGACTACAACGGCGCCTGCATCCACGGCTGCAACAGCCGAGAGCACTGCAATGCCTGCGACGACCGGCACCCAGACCACCACAATGCCGCTTACCACATCGACTATGAAGCAGACGACAAGCACCACATACCCTGTGACAACCTACACACAAACCACCCAGACCACTGCAAAGCCGGAAACCACTTCTACTGAAAAGCAAACCACAAGCACCTCATTCCCGGCAACCACCGAAACACACACCACCCATACCACCACAATGCCGCTTACCACATCCACGATGAAGCAGACGACAAGCACCACATACCCTGTGACAACCTACACACAAACCACCCAGACCACTACGATGCCGCTTACCACATCGACGATGAAGCAGACGACAAGCACCAC